>CAKTJA010000142.1 GCA_934567115.1 uncultured Oscillospiraceae bacterium | reverse complement strand
CTGACCGTCGGCACGCTCGACGGCGCGAACGTCGAGATGCACGAGGTCCTCGGCGACGAGAACATGTTCCTCTTCGGTCTGCACGCGGACGAGGTGGAGAAGCTTCGGGCGCAGGGCTACACTCCGCAGCACCTCTACGCGAGAGACGGCGCGCTGCGCCGCGTGATCGACCGCTTGAAGACGGGCTTCTCCGACGGCGTGAGCTACGACGATCTTGCGCAGCGGCTGCTGCTGCGGGACGAGTATATGCTGCTTCAGGACTTCGCGCCGTACTGCGCGGCGGAGCAGCGCATGGCGGAGGTCTACGCGGACCGCACAGAGTGGAACCGCGCTTCGCTTCTGAACATCGCGCGCAGCGGTATTTTCGCGGCGGACCGCGCGGTGGCGCAGTATGCCGATACGATCTGGCACGTGCCGCACAGATAAGGGCGGGACTGACGGACCCGATGCCATTTGAGAATAAGGGCCGGGGCATTTTGCCCCGGTCCTTGGTTTTCGTATTTTGGGGGTTCTCCAACAATTTGCACGGAATTAGCTGCTGTTTTCCGCAATATCCTGCCGAAAGACGCGCGGCTTAACGGCATTGACTGTTTGCTCCGGCTTTTGCCGCCTTCCGGCGGATTTTCCGGAGATTCGTGGGGCCGGTTTGAGATCAGGGCTTTCCCGTGCCGAGCGGGAGAGGCGGCACGCCGGCAGGCCGCGGGTGCGGAACGAAAGCGAACTTTCGCTTGCTGACCGGGCGCGCCTGTGTTACAATGACGGAACGAGGCGGCGCGCGGCCCCTCGCCGGAGAGGGCGGACGCTGCGCGCAGAGAAATTCAACATAGCGGGAGAGGTTGCTTTGTGAACATGGGGGCAAGAGCGGAGATCGTCGGGCTGAATGCCGGGGGCGAGAGGATATGCGCCTGCGCGGCGAGGATATCCACGACCGAGGGGACCGCGCGTGAGCTGCTTGAGGGCGCGGCCGATCCGGAGAAGGACCGGCGGCTGATCGGGAAGGTGCTTGGCTCCGGACATAAATCGGTGATCGAGCACATCGTTCTGACGCTTGCGTTTTCCAACGTATCCGTATATGTCGAGCAGTTTTTTATTGAGTTCCGCCTTGCCTCCTTTACAGTGAAGTCGAGGCGGTATGTGGACTTTGGACATGCTGGATATTACACGCCGCCGGAGCTGGGAGGGCAGGCCCTCCGGCTGTACCGGGAGTATATGGACGCGCTCTTTGAGGGCTACCGCGCGCTGCTGGACGGCGGCGTTCCGAAGGAAGACGCGAGATTTCTTTTGCCGTATTCCTTTTGCAGCAATTTCTACTGCACCGTCAACGCGCGCGAGCTGATCCACATGCTCCGCGAGATAAAGTATGGGCGGGGCCGCGATATCCCGGAGCTGCAAGGCATCGCGGAGCAGCTTACCGATCAGCTCGGCGCGCTTGTGCCGAGCGTGCTTGCCGAGCTGAACGCGCCGTGCCGCGCGGAAATTCCGGTTCCGCGCGGCGATGCGGAGCCGCAGAGCGGGGAGCCGTGCTTCGTTCCCGGCGGGGAGAGCGGGGCGGTCGAGTTGGTTCAGGCTCCTGCGCACCCGGAGGAACTTCTCCGCCTTGCGCAGAGCATCGCGCATCCCGGCGCACAGCCGGTCGGACCGGAGGCGCTGTCCGGCATGCCGCGCCCGAGAGAGCTGGAGCTGCTGAACTATACTTTCCGGATATCGGACGTTACGCTCTCAGGCATTACCCATTTCACGCGCCACCGGATGCAGTCCCTGCTGATCCCACCGATCGAGGGGCTGCGGGACGGTCGGTATATACTTCCCGAGACGATCCGCGCAAACCCGGAGGCGGAACGCCTGTACCGAAGCGCGGTCGAGCGGGCGAATGCGTTTTTGAACGCGGAGGGGAGCCGCCCGGAGCTTCGGAAATACCGCTATTACTTTGCCTTGAGTGGGAATCTGACGGATATCGCGGCGTCGGTCAATGCGCGGGAGCTGCTGCACTTCATGCAGCTTCGCGCATGCAGCCGCGCACAGTGGGAAATCAGGGAGATCGCCGTGCGAATGCTGGAGCTTCTTCGCGCGAGCTGCCCGACGCTTTTTGACCGCTTCGGTCCGGCCTGCTTTGTACTGGGGCGCTGTCCCGAGGGGCGGCTGTCCTGCGGAAGGAAGGATGAGGTGTGTGCGCGGTTCGGGCGGCAAATCGTCGGACCGTCGGACTGACCGGCGGCGCGTCCGCGGACGGCGAAGACGGACCGGTTACAAAGGAGGCGGACAGCCAACGGCTGTCCGCCTCCTCCTTTTCGTTTCTGTTGCCGCTCACCGGCGGCGCGGGTCGCCCCGCCGCTCAGTACTGCCGGATCACCGCTGTGACCCGGCCCAGAATTTCGCACTCGCGCCCGTCGATGGGCTGATAGTCCGGATTTGCCGGGAGCAGCCAGATCTCTCCGTCCTGCTTTCGGAACGTCTTGACCGTGGCCTCCTCCCCGATAAGGGCGACGACGATCTCGCCGTTGTTCGCCGTCTGCTGGCGGCGGACGATCACAAGGTCGCCGGGAAGGATCCCGACGCCGAGCATGGATTCCCCGCGCACACGCAGGGCAAAAAACTCCCCGCTGCGCCCGCCGGTATCGAAGGTCAGATAATCCTCCACACACTCCTGCGCAAGGATCGGCCTGCCCGCGGCCACGCTGCCGATGATCGGCACGCGGTTCTCGCGGCCCGCCGTCTCCTCCTGCCAGCCGGTCCGTCCGGCGGCGGGAGCCGGCTCTGTCTTGAGCGTGATGGCCCGTCCCTTTCCGGCGTTCCGCTCCAGATAGCCAAGCTCCTCCAGGTGCTTGATGTGAAAGTGCGCGGTGGAGGGCGATTTGAAGTTCAGCTGTGCGCAGATCTCGCGCACGGAGGGCGGGTATCCCTGCTTTCCAACGCATTCAACAATGTAGTCGTAGACCTTTTTCTGCATTCTTGACAGCTTTTCCATTCTGCGCAGCCTCCCCTGTTTTTTTATTTCTTCACATTATAGCACACGCGTTCGAAAACCGCAAGACCTGTTCCATAAAAAATGCGGGGGCAGGGCCGCTTTTTCACTTTGCTGGAAACTCTTTTCCGCGCCTTCTTGACATCGCGCGGCCTCGGTGATACGATACCGGTAAGTTCCGCAGGGGACCGAAGCAAAAGGAAAAGCCCGGAAGGATTTATTGAGATGGGGGGATAACCTATGGCCTTTACATGGACAAAGGAGCTGGAGACCGGAAACGCACAGATCGACGCCGAGCATAAGGAGCTTATCGCGGCGATCAACAATCTTCTTGCGGCCTGCTCCGTTGGAAAGGGGCGGAGCGAGCTTGCCGCCACGGTGGATTTTCTGAGGCAGTATACAAAGACGCATTTCGCCCATGAGCAGGCGCTGCAGATCCAGTCCAAATATCCGGATTATGCAAATCACAAGAAATATCATGAGGAATTTGTCAAGACCGTGGAGCAGCTTTCGGCCCGGCTGAAGGAGGAAGGGCCGTCCGTCCCGCTTGTCGGCGAGATCAACCGCCAGCTGGGCGACTGGCTGGTGCGCCATATCAAGACGGAGGACGTGAAGGTGGCGCGGCACATTATGGCGCAGAAAAAGTAAACGCCGCAGAGCGCGGTGTGAAGGCGGGGGATATGCGGTCGGCGCCGGTCTGCGGGAACGCTGGGCGGACTGCCGGCCGCGCCTCGGCGCTGAGGGAAAGATTCCGTGTTTTTCTCCGAATTTTTGAATATAATGGATTGACAAAAGAAAAGCTATGCCATATAATCAGCGATTGCAGGGCGTTTGTGCCGGAACGGAAGCGCGAGAAAAATTTTTTGTCGGAATTTGAAAAAAGCTCTTTACAAATCCGAAAACGCATGCTATAATAAAAATGTTGAGTTTGAACTTGACGCTGCGCGTATACGGCCATGTAGTTCAGTTGGTTAGAACGCCGGCCTGTCACGCCGGAGGTCGAGGGTTCGAGTCCCTTCG
>CAKTJA010000141.1 GCA_934567115.1 uncultured Oscillospiraceae bacterium | reverse complement strand
TCGTCGTAGTCGTCAAGACTGTCGGGCAGGTTCAGCACCTCCGGCCGGGCTTTCTTCTGCAAATCGGCCTTCGCCTCGGCGGTGCAGGCGTCATAGTCCTCGGAATAGGGCCGCGCCTGCTCGATTTTGTAAAGCTCGCCGCCGGTCAGAGCGGAAAGCATTTCCGCCGCCTTTTCCGTGTTGCCGACAGCGATGCGGCGGTACGCACCGCCGAAATAATTCTCTCCCGCACGGGAGTAGAACGCGATCAAAACAGCCATTTTGAAGTCCTACTTATGCTGTTTCAAATTCCTTCGCCACACCCTCCAGCAGCTCGCGGATCGGCAGGTGCTGGGGGCAGACCTTCTCGCACTTGCCGCATTTCAGGCAGTCGGAGGCCTTGCGCCCCGGCGCGGTGTGGACCACATTGTAGTAATAATCCGCGTTCCAGTCGTGGTAGAGCTGCTTGGTATTCATGATGGCGAAGAGGTCTGGAATGGAGCTGTGCTTCGGACAGCCGTCCGTGCAGTAGCGGCAGGAGGTGCAGGAGGTGCAGGGGATGAGATGCTTGCTCCGGAAAATTTCCTGCACCTTTTTCACCGCCGCAAGCTCCGATTCGCTCAGCGGCTTGAAGTCGCGCATGAAGGAAATATTGTCCCGCATCTGCTCCATACTGCTCATGCCGGAGAGCACCATCAGCATGCCGTCGAAGCCCGCCGCGAACCGCAGCGCGTAGCTTGCGGGGCTGCCGCCGTGCAGCCCGTCCAGAACGGCCTTCGCGTCTTCGGGCAGCTTGGCAAGATTGCCGCCCTTGACCGGCTCCATCACGATAACGGGCTTGCCGTGCTTCACGCAGACCTCGTAGCATGCGCGGCTCTGCACGGCGGGATCGTCGTAGTCCGCGTAGTTGAACTGGATCTGCACGACCTCGACCTCCGGATATTCCGTCAGGATGCGCTCGAGCACCTCCGGACGGTCGTGGAAGGAAATGCCCACATGACGCACCTTGCCCTCCGCCTTGAGAGCAAAGGCCGTCTCATACGCGCGGCACGCCTTGAAGTGGTCATAATTTGTCAGTCCCTGCGCGTGCATGAGGTAAAAGTCGAAATAGTCCACGCCGCAGGCGGCGAGCTGGCTTTCAAAAAACGGTCGGATGTCCGCCCAATGTCATTAAGTTAAGAACCGGGGCAAGTCGCCCCGGTTCTTAATATTTATGTTTTGGGTGGTTTTCTCAATAATTTCCAAAAAATAAGTTGCGGTTTTCTGCGACATTTTGCCAAAAAGCGCTTATCTTAATGACATTGGATGTCCGCCTCGGTCTTGAAGAAGTTTGCCGTCAGCTTATCCGTCAAAACATAGCGGTCGCGGGGGTAGCGGCTCGTGAGACAGGTTCGAAGGGCCGTCTCGCTTTTGCCCTGAATGTAGCCGTGGGCGGTGTCAAAGTAGTTGAAGCCCGCGTCAAGAAACGCGTCCACCATGCGGCAGGTCTCGGCGGTATCGACCTCGCCGCCGTTCATCGGCAGACGCATGCAGCCGAAGCCGAAGTTCTTTTTGATCCGATCCATGTCAAACGCTCCTTCCCATTTCGTGGGCCTGCTTGAGGGCCGGGTGCTGATATATGTCGCCCTTGTCCCATGTGCCGACGCCGAGGACCGCGCCCGCCTCCTTCGCACCCGGCAGACAGCGCAGGAAGCCCCGGAAGTCCGCGAGCGTTTCATCGGCGGCGCTGTGCTGCGGGTCGGCTGCGGTGACAATGAGGTAGAAGGTCTTGTTCGCGATCGACTGATAGTCGGAGAAGCACCGGTCGATCATCGTTTTCATCTGCGCGCAGATGGAGTAGAAGTACACGGGCGAGGCGAGCACGATCGCGTCCGCCGCCTTCATAGCCGCCAGCACCTCCGCCATATCGTCGCCGCGCACGCAGACATGCGTCTCCGTGCAGCCGGAGCAGGCATGGCAGGGCGAGATCTTCATTTCAGCCAGACGGATTTTCCGCACCTCGTGACCGGCCTCCGCCGCGCCCTTGAGAAATTCATCGCACAGCACATCGGAATTGCCGCCCTTGCGGGGGCTGGAGCTGATGGCAAGCACTTTCATTTGAAATACCTCCTGTGTTTTGGCCTTTTTGACCCCGCTTGTAGAGCGGGAAAATGAAATCTGTATTTGACTTTTTGCGCGAAAAGGGGAGACGGAGCGCGCATGGTGCGGCGTCAGCGGTTATCCCGCGTCTCGAGGATCTCCCCGATAAAAACCAGATGCGGCTGCCAGCCGCCCTCGGGAGCCGGATATGCCTTCGGCATGGACGCGTAGTACGCCTGGATCTCAGGGGCGATATCCTCTTTTGAAAACTGATGCTGGTACAGCTTTTTGCAGAGAAACGTCAGCTCGGCCTCCTCATATGTCATGCTCGGTCCCATTGCAACGGGAGTAAGCCCGGCTGCGGCGGCCTTGTCGCCGTCGCGGCCGGAATGGGAGCCGATGTAGCTCAGCGCCTTCCGACGGGCCTCGGGGTAGAAGCTGACGGTAAAAAAGTCGCTGCTTTTGAGAAATTCGCTCGTATAGCGCGCCGGGTGAACATACACGGTCGCGATGGGGCGGCTCTCTCCGGCGTGGCCCCAGATGTTTCCAAGGCTTCCCCAGCTGACGGTGCAGCTGTTGAAGCGCTCCGGTGAGCCGGCGGTGACAATCGCCCACTGCTTATCAAACAGTTCAAAAATTTTGTACTCGTTTTCCTTGAAATTTTTCATTGAAATCACCTCGGAAATGATGGGCGGGGGTCAGGCTTCGATGCGTCTGATCTCCTCAAGATTGCCGCTGCACAGCGCGCCCATGTTTTGAAAAATCTTTTCCGCGTCCCAGTCCCACCACCGGAGCTTCAGCAGGTGCTCCGTCAGATCGTCGTCGAAACGGCGGCGGATGACCCGGCAAGGGTTCCCGCCGGCGACGCAGTATGCGGGAATGTCCTTTACGACCACGGAATCGGCGGCAATGATCGCGCCGTCGCCAATGTGAACGCCCGACATCACCGTTACGTCCTGCCCGATCCAAACGTCGTTTCCGACGATCGTATCGCCCTTGAACGGAAGGTCCGCCAACGCGGGAGAGTACCGCTCCCAGCCGCCGCCCATGATGTTGAACGGGTAGGTGGTCGCGCTGTTCATCCTGTGGTTCGCGCCGTTCATAACGAACTCGATCCCTCTGGCGATCGCGCAGAACTTTCCGATAATGAGCCGGTCGCCCAAAAACTCATAGTGATGCGTGACATGCTCCTCGAACCGTTCCGCTCCGTTCACGTCGTCGTAATAGCTGTAATCTCCCGCGATGATGTTCGGGCGGGTGATCACGTTTTTGATATAGACGATTTGCCTGATGTTTTCGTTAGGATAAATGCTGTTGGGATCCGGCCCTATCATATGGGAAGCTCACCTCCATAATGCCGTGTCGGCGGGGAATACCAGCCGCAGCCGCTCCGCGCGTCGAAGGCTTTGTATGGCCTGTATCTCATTTTACATCAACGGCGCGGTAATTTCAATCCAATCGTTTTTGGGGGAACTGCGTATTTTTACCGTACCGCTCCCACGCCGCGCCATCTGCGGAGGAGACGCGGAGTGCATAATGCGGCCCAAGCGATTTTCTGCGCAGATACGGAGGGACGGATGGGGAAGAAAAGGAAGCAGAGAAAGACCCGCATCTGACGCAAATCAGATGCGGGTCTTGAACAGCTTTGAAATTAGAGAAAGCGGGACAAGTATTCTTACTTGATCTCGACCTTCGCGCCGGACTCTTCGAGCTGCTTCTTGAGAGCCTCGGCGTCATCCTTGGAGACGCCCTCCTTGACGGCCTTGGGAGCGGACTCGACGAAGGCCTTCGCCTCAGCCAGACCGAGACCGGTGACCTCGCGGACGACCTTGATGACCTTGATCTTGGCAGCAGCGTCGAAGCCGGCCAGAACGACGTCAAACTCGGTCTTCTCCTCAGCGGCGGGAGCGGCAGCGCCGGCGGCGGGAGCAGCCATCGCGGCGGCGGAAACGCCGAACTCTTCCTCAAGAGCGTGGACAAGCTCGGAAAGCTCCAGAACGGTAAGGCCCTTGAT
>CAKTJA010000140.1 GCA_934567115.1 uncultured Oscillospiraceae bacterium | reverse complement strand
CTCCTGAAGCAGATAGTTGACCATGTCCTCGCTCTGCTTTTCGTTCCCGACAATGGGCGAGACCGTCGTCTCTATATCGGCCCGGATCATGTGGATGCTCGGTGCGCTGGCCTTGAGACGCACCCCGTAGCGGCCCCCCTGCTTCATGATCTCCGGTTCCTCAAGATTCAGCTCGTCAACGGTCGGCACGACAACGCCGTAGCCTGTCTCGCGCGCATCCTTCACCGCCTGCGCAACCTTGTCGTAATCCGACTTGACGGAGGCAAGCTCCGTGAGCAGCTTCATGAGGTCGCCGTCGTCCGATACGTCGAAGCCGGACTGCTCGCTGAGCGTCTGGTAGAAGAGCGCGCGCGGGAGCTGAAGCTCTGCGCTGGCGACGCCGCTTCCAAGCGAGATGGCGTTTATTTTCGCGCTGCTGATCCCCTCATAGGAGCGCATGGTCTCAACTGCGGACGCGACCTCGCGGATACGGTGCAGTCCCTTCGCGCCGTCCCGGATGCTGTGGTACAGGCCGGCCTTGATCGGGTGGGCGCAGGGCAGCGCCTCGACCCATGAGGGAAGGAACAGCTCAAGCTCCGTAAGCGGAAACTCGTAGAGGATCGCCTTGAGGATATCCCCCACCGCCGCGTCGTCCAGCTCAAGGCAGTTGACCGGAAGGCAGCATACTCCGTAGCGCTCCGCGATATCGTTTGCCATGGCCTGAACGCGGGCGGACTTCGGATCGACCGCATTCAGCAGCACAAGAAACGGCTTGCCGATCTCCTGAAGCTCACGGATCACACGACCCTCGGCCTCAACATAGTCCTCGCGCGGAATGTCGGTGATGCTCCCGTCGGTCGTCACAACGATCCCGATGGTCGAATGCTCGCGGATCACGCGGGTCGTTCCAAGCTCCGCCGCCTCCGCCATCGGAACGGGATGGTCGAGCCACGGCGTCGTGACCATGCGGGGGCTGTCTCCGTCAAGCAGACCGGCCGCACCGGGGACCATATAGCCAACGCAGTCGATCAGGCGCACGGAGCAGCTCGCGCCGCCGTCAAGAGCGATATCCGCAGCCTCCTCCGGCACAAATTTCGGCTCGGAGGTCATCACCGTGCGGCCGCTTCCACTTTGCGGAAGCTCATCCTTGGCGCGCTCGCGGCGATAGACGTTGTCGATGTTCGGGATGATCTGCGTTTCCATAAAACGCTTGATAAAGGTCGATTTTCCGGCGCGTACCGGTCCAACCACGCCGATATAGATATCGCCCGCCGTGCGTGTGGCGATATCCTGATAGATGCCGGTGTTTGTAGTCATAGCGATCTCCTCCGAATCCTCACCGTTCTTGCTTTACTATATGACCGAGCTGTGCGGGGTATGACAAGCTGAACATGAAAAAAGAGCCTTTCGGCTCTTTTTTCACAGGTCTTCCCTGCCCTACCGCTTGCGCGGGATCAGCAGCATCTCGCCGGTCGGCGCGTCGCTCTCCGATTCAAACTCGTTCGCGGAGAGGATATCCGAGACGGTCGTACGGTACTCCTTGGCGAGGTCCCAGAGGCGCTGGCCCGGTTGAAGCGGACGCAGGACAAGGGACGGCGCGGCGGACGCGCTCTCCTTCCCCGGCTCCGCCTTCAGTGCGCACAGACAGGCGCAGCGCTTCGTACATACGCATTCTATCGTGAAGACGACCGGGAAACGGACCTCGATCCCGTCCGCGGCGGCGACCGCGCTCACCTCGCCGGCGGATATGCCGCGCACGGCGGCCGTGCAGCCACGTTCCACGGCGATACGCGTTGAAACGTCGGCGCGCCGTTCCACCATGAGCGGAGCGCCGCCCTCGTCGAGATACAGGACCCGGATCACAGCGGTGCAGCGCGGCAGCGCGGCTTCGTCCTCCTGCGTCATGCCGACGCCGCAGAAGCTGACCTCCGCGCCAAGCACGGAGGCGACCTCCACGCCGGTCTCGATCTGCTCACGAACGGTCTGCTCCTGCGAGAG
Organism: uncultured Oscillospiraceae bacterium; assembly: GCA_934567115.1. Classification (GTDB taxonomy): domain Bacteria; phylum Bacillota; class Clostridia; order Oscillospirales; family Oscillospiraceae; genus Hominicoprocola. The sequence goes on along the minus strand of CAKTJA010000140.1, from coordinate 2,128 downwards.
CGTCTGCATCCCGCCGCACAGCTCCAGCGTCTGCATCTGCGCGGAAAGCTCGTGCCCGGTGCTGTAGAGATCGGTAATGCACCGTACGGACAGCCTTTGACGCAGCACCGCGAAGGCGTTTATGAAGAGCTTGACGGAGATCGTGCGCGGATCGTCGCCGCCCTCTCCGCCGATTCGGAACTCAGCGCCGGTCAGACGCGGAAACGCCTCCGCATATGCGTCGTCCCCCGCGTCGTCGCTTCCCTCCACGATCTGAGAAAACGGAAGCTCCGCACCTGTGCGGCAAATGGAGCCGCTCTCCGAAAGATAGAGAATATCCACGCAGACGACGCCCTTGAGGATGATCTTCCCGCCGACCAGACGGCACTCCGTCGTTCTGAGCTTTGCGTTTTCACGCAGCAGCTCGGCGGCGGACTCCTTGCTTCCGGAGAACAGCAGCTCGTCGGAAAATACGAAGTCCTTGCTGCGAAGGGCCTTTATGAGCGTGACGTCCTGCGTTTCGACCAGCGTTTCGATGCCGTAATCGGCCTGCGCCTCGACCGCGCCGCAGAAGACCGTCTGCGTCTGACAGTACGGCGTGACCGTCAGATCGACGCAGGCACGGGTCGTGATCTTTCTCGGATTGACCGCCCGGACCTCCAGCGAGCTGAGCGTTCCGTCAACGCGGATCTCGCTGCACCCCTCCCGAAGCCGGCTGTCAAACGTCTCTTCCACCGGGATGGCGTATTCGAAGCTCTTCAATCCTCCGTTGCCGTCCGCTATGTACAAAAGCGTGATTTTCAGCGTCCCCGAAACGGACGCCTTTGAATCCATGATCTCACGGCTGCGCAAAAAGAGACAGCCGCTGCTTTCGACGATGCGGGCGATATCCGGGCAGTAGTCCGGGACGATGGTTTCGGTGCTCTGCTCGCGTGTTTCACACAGCGGCGGCAGCGCATCATAACAGGAATATGTCTCCTTGCACAGTTCAAGCTCCATGGTAGTCCTCTCCTTTGGCACGGTTTTGTTTCACTTTATGCGCCGAAGGACAACGATATGCCTATGACGAGGCCGTATGATCGGACAGGGAGCGATCCGCGAAAGCGTCCGCGCAACGGCGCGGCCTTGCGGCGGAACCGGACTGTGAAAGCTCTGTATGGTTCTACGCCTCTTTGATGCCGAACAGAAGCCGCAAAACGCCTCCGAGCGCCTTCGGCGATTTCCAGACGACGATCTTCATTCCCGCTTCACCTCCTCCGAATACAGCCGCAGCCGCAGGCGACAAGAAGAAACGCGACCAGAAACATGAGAAATCCGACCGGGAAAATTGCGACGATAAAAATCGCAAGACCCAGTGCCAGCGCACAGATGCCAAGGCAGCACCAGTTTCTGCCCCACATGGCCGCACCTCCTCTCCGTCAGGTCTTGATATTGCAGTATATACCGCCGGACAGGGGAAGGTTCGGTCGGGACGGGCAGAGCCGGCGGAAAAATTTCCGCCGGCTCTATTTCTATTTATCCCATTCCTTCAGCGACTGAAGCTCTCCCCTCAGCCGCAGATAGCTCTCGTGCCGTGAGCGGTCGATTTTCCCGCTTCTCACCGCCTCAAGCACGGCGCAGCCCGCTTCCTTTGTGTGTCCGCACCCGGTAAACCGGCATGCGCCCAGATAAGGCGCGAAATCCGGAAACAGCTCCGGAAGCCTCGCCTTCATCTCAAGGCCAAGCTCCTCCGTGTCAAACGAGGAAAACCCGGGCGTGTCTATGACCTCCGCGCCGCCGTCCAGCGTATAAAGCTCCACATGCCGCGTGGTGTGCCGCCCGCGCCCAAGTGCGTGGCTGACCTCCCCGACCTTGAGTGAGAAATTCGGGTCGAGCGCATTCAAAAGGCTGGATTTTCCAACGCCGGAGTTGCCTGTAAAGGCAGATAGCTTGCCGCATATCATCGTGCGGAGCGTATCAAGCCCTTCTCCGGTTTCCGCGCTGACAAGCGTAAACGGAAGGTTTGCGCGGTCGTAAATGGCGCACAGCTCTTCCGCACGGTCAAGATCGCACTTGTTGACGCAGATGAGCACACCGCAGTTTTTTAACGCGCCGATCGCCGTCATGCGGTCGATCAGATAGGGATCGGTCCGTGGGATCGCGCCGGACG
>CAKTJA010000139.1 GCA_934567115.1 uncultured Oscillospiraceae bacterium | reverse complement strand
TTCCCGCACGATCTGCGGCAGCAGTCCCTGCAGCTGTCCGGATACGGTGGAAAACCGTTCCCCATCGACGCGCAATGCATGGTCGCGGCGCGTGCGCTCCACGCTCCAGCGGGCGTTGTGGACCTTGCCGAAGATCATGTTCCGTGCGATGCGGCAGCTCTGCGCGGGGTCGTCCGCCGCACGGTACTGCATTCTGCGGAGCAGGACATTCCCATGCATCCGCCCAGAAACGCGCGCGAGAAATTTTCCGCGCGGCGAGCAGAACGCAAGCCCGATCTCCCGCTGTGCACAGGCCCCCATCAGGGCGGGCGACGCGCCGGCATAGGAAAACGAGACAATGCTTTGCAGCGTGTGCAGCGGATAGCGCGCGGCCTCTTCTCCGCCGCGGTTCGCCACGACGTTTTCGCCGTCCAGCGAAAGGTAAACGTCCTCCGACGTGACAAAAAGCGTATTCAGAAGCTGTCTCATTCCTCCACCTCCATCGCGCCGCGCAGATAAGTGGAAACGGACCGGCTCTTCATCAGCTTCGGCAGGCACAGCTCCTTGAGTGAACAGGCGCCGCAGGCCTTCGTCGGTTTGACCCTTGGCGTTCTGCCGCGCCTGTAGAGATCGTGCATCTCGGCAGTAAGAGCCTGAACCTCCCGCCGCAGCTCCGGGACAAACTCCACCTCCGTGCGCCGGCGCGGTTCGCCGTAATACAGCGCGCCGCGCGGGATCTCGCAGCAGAGCATCTCCTCCAGACACATTGCCTGTCCGCAGAGCTGAAGCGCATCCTCATCGCCATCCTTCGGCTTTCCGCGCTTGTACTCCACGGGGTAGGGCCGCCACAGTCCCTCCCGGCCTTTGAGCGGAACGCCCGTCTCTCCACGGTGGAATTCCAGCACATCGCACGCGCCCGACACGCCGAGCGTGCGTGAAAACACCCGCATGCCGCGCGTGATGAGAAGGTCTCCCCTGCTTTCGGTAAACGCGCCGTCGTGCGCGTTTTCGTGCAGGATCGCGCCGTCAGTGGTGCGGAAGTTCTCCGCCCACTGGTCCTCAATGTGGATCAGCGCCCACTGGCGGCGGCAGAATTTGAAGTGCTGCAAGCCGGAGAGCTGGAGGAAATCCTCCTCGGAATAGATCACCCCATCCGCGTGCAGCTCACGCCGTCAGGCAGCTCCGCCTCATTCACGGTAACAGTGTAGTCGCCATAGCTCCTCGGCGCGGTCACGCCGTCCCTGCGCACGACCCTGACCAGATCGAAAAGCTTGTGCGCGGGTGCGCAGCCAAGCTCCGTGTCATGCTTGAACACGATCAGCTCACGCACGGCCATCTTGCCGCGCGCGGCAGAATGATCGTTTTCAAACATATTGAGGATCGCCGTCCATAAAAGCTCAAGGTCCTCCTCTGAAAAGCCGGTCGTCTTGCGCGCAAGATTCGCTGACACGTAGCCCTCCGCACGGTAGAGGCCGTAGGGCACGATGTATTTGCGGCCCATCTCTGTTCCCTTTTTCTCCGCGTCCGCCTCGGTGGTGATGGCCACGCGGGTGATCGTGACCTCCTGCGGAAGCACGGGGTCAACGCTGCGGGCGAAGCCGAGCTGCACCGGCCCGCGCACCTGCCCGCAGTTGAGCGCGCCCTTGACAAAGGTGGTCATCACCGCGCCGAAGGTGCGGATGTCGTAGAAATTGGAGCACATAAAATCGCGGATCCTTGCATCAACCTTTTCTTTCTCTTCTTTTTTTACGTCTTTAAGCTTTTCTGCGGGAATACCAACATAGGCGCATGCCTCCTTATCGCTGGTATTCAGGGGAACGTTGTCCTTGATGTAGATGCGGTAGCCCTCCGCGTCCTCCTTCGCCGTCTCCACATAGTTGCGGATCTTGCGCTTGAGGCACACATCCGTTACAAGGCCATAGCCCGTCTCCGGATCGACGCGCGGCATATTGCCTGCGTCGGGATCGCCGTTCGGGTTTCCGTTCTCCACATCGAACAGCACCACAAATTCATAACGGTTATTGATCGGTTCAGCCATTTTCCTTCTCCTCCTTTTTTGTATAGCGCTTCTGCGTCTGATGATAGTAACCAAGATCGAACGAGCCCTGCTGGGCCAGCGTCATGCGCGCGGGATACTCCTCGCCGAGAATGTCCTTGATCGCGCCGACCTGTTTATCATAGTAAATGCGCTGTCCCGGCTCAAGCTTGCGCAGGTGCTTTTGGTACAGGTTGTTCAGCACCGGGAAGACGCCGGCCGGCATCGCCGCCGCAGAATTGAAATACTTATCCTTGATGGTCGCGTTGACGCCGGGATTTGCGGCCTGCTGCACCGCCTCGTAGACGGAAAACAGGCGGCCGAGCGTATAGGCGGGATTGGTGCTTGCATCATTCAGACTCACGGTCAAAACCTCCTTTGGGCAGTCCTTGTGTGGATTTTTCAGATAATATGCTTTGATGATCGCGGCGCGGCCCCATGTGATGTTCCGCTCCGCGCGAATGCGCAGCATCACGCCCTCGAGCAGTGACGCGGGATAGCTTCCGCCGGAAAACACGGCGCGCGCCGCCGCCCCCGCCATCGCGGGTGAGGGCGACTTATCGCGCGAGTTGAGGTTCACCGTCTCCCGCAGCATCGCCCACAGCGGGAGGCTGTCGAATTTTTCATAGGCGGGCCGCACGATCTCCATGCGCTCATAGTGGTCGTTCACGTTCTTCATCAGCGCCCCGAAGCTGTCGCGCAGGAAGAAGCGGACAGAGAGACGCGCCGCATTGGGCGCGAGGCCCAGAATGTAAAATGGCCGGTTCGGATCAATGCCGAGATCGCCGCACGGCTTCCCCTCCGCCAGACGCTTGAGCGCCGCGCGCAGATCGTTGTCCGACAGGCCGCCGTATCCGCCTCCGCTTATCACCGCATTGAAAAAGCCCGGATAGGTCGCCTCCGCGCCCTCCGCCCAGCAGACCGTGGTGGTGTCGCCGATGAGCTGAACATTGTCTAGATCGGCAAGCAAATGGTTCAGCGCGGCAGTGTATGTAAAGGCAGAGTACTTGCCAACAGGCGCGTTGTAGTTCTGTTCGTGTCCGTAGGAGCAGAACGCCGGCGCGTTGAACGATACCAGCGCCGCGCCGCTGGACTGCGCGCCCCGCACCCCTTTGACGGCCGGGTGCACAGGCACGATCACTTCCTCCCTGCCGGTTACAAGGCACTGCATCCTTACGCCGCCCTCGCCGCCGTCCTGATACCGCCGCCATGCCTCGCGGATCGCGGCGTCCTCCTGCGGATAACAGCCGTCTACCCGGAAGAGCAGATTCGCCCCGGCGGTCACTTCCTCAAACCGCCCGGTCAAGGCAGGATGCTCCGCCGCCCGGTCCGGCTGCCAAGTATCGAAAAAGGCCAGTATTGCACGGGCGATAGGGGAATCAACGCCGTCCAGCACCGCATGGTGCAGCTTCGCCGCTGCGGTAAAGCAGTTCCGGCTGCGCTCCGGCTTTCCCTTTTGGTCGATACCGAGCAGATAAGTGGAGTTGTCCCACAAAAAGTTCGCGGCAACGCTGACCGTGCGTTTCACCGCCGCAGGAAGCGTCATGGTCTGCGGCTGCAAGACCGTTTTTTTGCCCTTTGCCGCTTCCTCCATTGTCGGGACGATTTGCATGAGCGATCCGTTTTCATCCAAATACAGCGCATAACTGATCTTCGTAGGCGTCCAGCCGGGCGCATCGATCTCTCCCCGGCTGAGAAGGTCCTCATAATACCGCGCCAGCGCTTGCAGGATCATCCTCTCACCTCCCCGCTGCCCGGAGGCGGAACGGTCAGCACGCCGTCAACAAGCTCCGCGCGGAAAAATTTCGGCGTGATATTCCGCGGATCGCTGTAGTCCATATCCCAGAGCATCCACCCCAAGTCCCGGACGCCTCTCAGCTCCTCGGGGCAAGGCGGCAGCTCCTTACAGCGCCGGAAATGGGCCGGGAACTCCCGCGTGCCGAAATACGGCATGCTGTAGCACTGCCCCCTCTCCAGCCGCCGCTTGATGATATCCTGAAATTTGCCGGGATTATCGCTCGGCGCCGCGCTTTCCGTCATCTCAAAATGCGCGTCGATGACATAGTGAACGTCGCGAAGCACCATGGCGGCGCGCTGCTGGATGCTCTCCGGCGCTGCAAGG
>CAKTJA010000138.1 GCA_934567115.1 uncultured Oscillospiraceae bacterium | reverse complement strand
TGACGCGATCGCCGCCGCCGACCTGATCCTGCTCGGTCCGGGAAGTCTTTACACAAGCGTCATCCCCAACCTTCTTGTGGACGGCGTGTCCGAGGCGATCGCCGCCGCGCGGGCGCAGAAGATCTACGTCTGCAACATCATGACACAGGACGGCGAAACGGAGGGCTACACCGCCGCCGACCATCTGGAGGCGCTGCTGCGCCACGCCGCCGGGAATCTGGTGGAGCTGTGCCTTGCGAACTCCTCCCCCATCCCGCCGGAGCTTGCCGAGCGCTACCGCGCCGAGGGCGCCGAAGCGCTGACGATCGACCGCGAACGCATCGCCGCGCTCGGGATCGAGCTGATCGAGCGTCCGCTCGCCTCACAGCAGGGCGATTTCGCCCGCCACGACCCGGACGCTCTGGCGAGTGCGATCCTCGAGCTGTACCGCTCCCGCACGGTCCACATCTACGGCGGGGAGGAACGCTACCGCATCGAGACATAGGCTCATGCTCTCCCGCCGGGACAAGGGCTTGGGCGTTCGGCCTCAATTCCGCAGCCATTCTTTTTTCGACAAAACGGCGTTTTTCGCCTGAATCTCCGAGCAGCCTTTAAAGCCGCAAACGCCGGGGACCGGGGCATATGCCCCCAATGCCATTAAGTCAAGCGTTTTCCAACAGGGCGATGCGGAAATCAGCAGCTTATTTTGCATGAATCATCGAGAAAGCCGCCTAAAATATAAATGTTAAGAACCGGGGCACAACGCCCCGGTTCCTATGTTTCACGGTATTTTCCGCACATTTCGCACGCAGCCCTCCGCGCCGCGGCGGAGCCTCCCGTCCTTTGAAAGCGCCTACTCCTCCGGGCGCTTTTTCCGCGCGTTTTTCCGTTCGCTCTTCTTCCACTGCTTTTCCATCCTGCGGCGCAGCGGCTCAAGCTCGTTTTTCAGCTTGTCGTCGGCAACGCTCCTCGCATAGACCTGCACCAGCAGCTTCAGCGCCCCGGAAAGCGCCCGGCGCGTCTCCCGGTCCAGATCGGAGTAGCCCTTGAGCATCGCCGCCGCGCTTTTGAGCCGGTCGTCGTCAAGCTCGCTGAGCGTACGCGCCCCGGACGCGGTGAGCACCGAATAGAGCGCGTCCGCGAAGGCCTCGCGCTGCTTCGGGCTGAGCGCCGACTGCCACGCCTCCAGCGTCTCGTCGATGACCTTCCCCTCGCGGGAGAAATCGTCGAGATGCACGAACCGGTCGCGCACGACCTGCCACGAAAATCCGTTGTGCTGCAGCATGCCCTCCGCGTCGGAGCAGACGACCTGCACCCCCTCCTCATGCTCGAGCAGCTGCCCGACCACGCTCGACTGCGGAACGATCGTAAGGATGCGTCCGGCGATCCGGGTATGCTCCGGCGTGCCGGACATGGAGCGGATAAAGCCGGGTCCGTCGTTGTTGTAGACCTGCACGATCCGGTCCTGCACGGCGGCAGGGGCACGCACGGCGGCGTAGACCGCCAGATTTCCTCCCTTGGAGTGCCCGCCGACGCGAAGCGCGGCGTCCGGGTACTGCCGCGCCATCCGCCCAAGGTAGCGCAGCGCCTGCTCCTGCGAGGGAATGACCTCAAGATAGCCGAGGTTCAGATCCTCCTTCCAGCCGACGATGGTATCGTCCGTGCCGCGGTAGGAGATGAAAATGCCGCCGTCCCCAAGCTCGATCGTCAGCGCCGCGAACTGCTGCTCGCGCGCCTCGTCGGTCAGCTCGCAGCAGCCGTTGAGCCGCATGCCGCCGAAGCGCTCGGAGTGGGCGGCGCGGCACAGAAGGTCCGGGATCTGCCCCGGCACGAGCACGCCCATATCCACCGGCTGACCGCTGTGGAGCGAAAAGTACGACGCGGCCGCATCGCGCAGCACAACGCCGCGCCCCAGCTCGGGCGGCGGCACGATGCCCCTGAAGTCGATGAAGCTCAGCTCCGAAAGAATGAGACCGTCCACCTCGTTGAACGGCGAGACCGACAGCGGCAGATCGCCGCGCCAGCCGAGATAGTCCATAATGTTTGCCACAGTTCCGCTCTCCTTCCCCGTCATTCGCCGCGCCAGCCGCTGTGCCGGAGCCGCTCCGCGCGGAGCCGCAGAGCCGCCGGCTCGTTTTCAAGCCGCTCCGCCGCGACCTCGTCGAGCAGCCGCCGCTTCGCAAGCCCGACCGCGCGCCCGGAGAAGCCGATCTCCATCAGCTCCTCCCCCGTGATGCGCAGCTCTCCGACCGAGCAGCAGACGTTTTCGCCGACCAGCTCCCGGTAGACGGCAAGCGCCTCCAGCCACGGGCGCTGCGCGCGCTCCAGCCCCTCCGGCGCTTTTGCGGCGTTGTCCGCCAGCTTTGTCTGCAAAAGGTTCCCGACCGTCTCGCGTCCGTACCGCGCCATCAGGCGGCGCACCGCCGCGCGCTCTGGCGGAAACATCTCGTCGAAGCATGCCAGCTGCGTGCGGACAGCCGAGGCAAGCGCACGCTCGAAATGCAGACGCGTCATGATCTCCTCCGCCATCCGCGCGGAAACCGCCGTATGTCCGTAGAAATGACCCGCGCCGTCCGCCCCCTGCGTATAGCACGCGGGCTTCCCGAGGTCGTGAAGCAGCATCGTCCAGCGCAGCGTGAGCGTCGGCGGAACGGCGCCGACCGCGCGCGCGGTGTGCCCCCACACGTCAAAGCAGTGGTGGCGGCTGTGCTGGTCGAAGCCCACGCAGGGCGGTATCTCCGGAAGCACAACGCCCAGCACGTCGGCGTATGCGAGCAGCACCGCCTCAACGTTTTCTCCGCACAGCATCTTATTCAGCTCCGCGTATACGCGCTCCCGCGCGACGACGCGCAGCGCGTCCCTGCACTCGTGCACGGCGCGGGCCGTGTCCGGGTCGATCGAAAGCCGCAGCGTCGAGGAAAAGCGCAGCGCCCGCAGCAGCCGCAGCGCATCCTCGGAAAAACGCCGCACGGGGTCCCCCACGCAGCGCAGCACGCCGCGCCGCAGGTCCTCCTCCCCGCCGAAGGGATCGACCGTCTCTCCGTCAAGCGGGAGCGCGATGGCGTTGACCGTAAAATCCCGGCGCGCAAGATCCTCCCGAATGCTCCGGGTGAACCGCACGCCGTCGGGATGCCGTCCGTCGAGGTAGCGCCCGTCGCACCGCATGGTCGTATGCTCGACGGGAAGGCCGCTGCTCGTCACCGTCACCGTGCCGTGCGCGACGCCCGTCGGATGCGCGCGCTCCCCGAACAGCGCCATGACCGCCTGCGGCGGCGCGTCGCTCGTAAGGTCGTAGTCCTCCGGCGCTTCGCCGCGCAGAAGGTCCCGGACGCAGCCCCCGACAAGGTAGGGCGCGTACCCGTTTTCATGCAGCGTCTCCATGATCCGCAGCACAGGCTGCGGTATCCGCTCCGTCATGCGCAGTCCCGTCCTCCCCGTAAAAAGTCGAAATCGGGCGGAAAAAAATTCTTCCCGCTCAAAAAATAGGATTGTACTCAATGACGCTTCGTATTATACTATACGGGATCATGTTTTTCAATTCGCTTCCCGCACGCTTTCGCGAAAAATCACCGGGCCGGCGGGAAATGCTCTGTTTTTTGGAAGGAGCGAAGCTATGGATATCAAATCCTGTCTCATTCCCGGCAAGCGGGCGCACCTTGCCGGCATCTGCGGCGTTTCGATGAGTCCGCTGGCCGAGGTACTGCACTCGATGGGTCTTCGGGTGCAGGGCAGCGACATGAGCGACGGCCCCGCGGCGGAGCGTCTGCGCGCGCTGGGCATTCCCGTCGCCGTGGGCCACGCGGCGGACAATCTCGGCGACGCCGACTTCGTCATCCGCACCGCCGCCATCCACGACGACAATCCCGAGATCTCCGGCGCGGTCACGCGCGGCATCCCCGTCTTTGAACGGGCGCAGGCCTGGGGTGCGATCATGCAGGGCTATCACAACGCGCTGTGCATCTCCGGTACGCACGGCAAGACGACCACCACCTCGATGGCGACGCATATCTTCATGTCCGCCGGGGCGGACCCGACCGTGATGATCGGCGGGACGCTCCCGCTGCTCCACTCCGGCTACCGCGTCGGGCACGGCGACACGATCATCGCCGAAAGCTGCGAGTACTGCAATTCCTTCCTCAGCTTTTTCCCCACCGTCGCGGTCATTTTGAACGTGGAGGCGGACCATCTGGACTTCTTCAAGGACCTCAGGGA
>CAKTJA010000137.1 GCA_934567115.1 uncultured Oscillospiraceae bacterium | reverse complement strand
TCTGACGGGACTTCTTGTTGCCCTTGTTGGCGGTATCGGCATTGTCTACGATGCTGACAAATCGGATGCCCCAGATGGGGAACAAGCCGTGTATGTACTTTTCGACCAGCTCAAGCTCGCGGGTAAAGCGCGACTGCGTCTTGCACAGCACGATGTCGAATTTATGCGCCTTGGCATCCGCCAGAAGGCGGTTGAATTCCGGACGGCGGCGGTCGGAACCGGTATAGTCATCGTCGCTGTATATATGATAGATCTCCCAGCCCTGCCCGGCGGCGTACTGCATCAGCATCGCTTTTTGGTTCCGGATGCTGCCGGAGTCATCGGCTTCGCATTGCTTATTTCTGTCCTCCTCGGACAGGCGGCAGTAAATAGCTGCTTTCATGCTCATATCTCCTTTCAAGAGATAGAACAAGCCATTTCCGCTATCATTATACCATTGCGCGCCAAAATGTCAAACCCCGCGATCCGCTCAATGGCCCGTTCAAGCAGGTCGCCGGCGTAGGGCGGGTCCAGAAAAATGAGATCGAACGGACGGCGCAGCGAAGCCAGAGCACTCATCGCGTCCGCGCAGACGACCTGAGCGCCGTCCTCCAGCTTCGTCAGCGCAAGGTTCTCCCGAATGAGCTTTACCGCGTCGGCGCGGCAGTCCACAAAAACCGCGCTCTCCGCGCCGCGGGAAAGCGCCTCGATCCCAAGCTGTCCCGTCCCCGCAAAAAGGTCCAGCACGCGCGCGCCCTGCACCTCAAACTGGATCGCGGAGAAGATCCCCTCCTTGACCTTGTCGGTCGTCGGACGGGTGTCGTTCCCCTTCAGCTCGTTCAGTCGGCGTCCGCGCGCCGAACCGGTGATCACCCTCATGCTCTCGTCCTCACTTTCCGACACGGACGCCGCCGCGTGCTCCGCCGCCCTCCGCGCCCATGTTTTTACATCGTACCCCAAAAGCGCCGCATATTGCAAGTGCTGCGGCAAAATTATTTCCTTCCTGTCCCTTGTCCACAATTTTTCCGTCTTTTCTTTTGATTTTATTGTGCAAAAGTGTTGTAAAATCCGTTCAGATCCTGTAAAATAAATTTACGCCCGGCAGCTGCGACGCCCGGCGAAAACCATATTGTGTGAGGAGAGTTGTATTTTATGGAGAAAAAGAAGCTTGGTCTGCCTGCGCAGATCTTCGCGGCCCTGATCCTCGGCATCGCGGTCGGCCTGATCTTCTATTTCATCGGGAAGCCCGCGTTTACCGAAAATTACCTCAAGCCCTTCGGCACCATTTTCGTAAACCTGCTCAAATTCATCGTCGTCCCCGTCGTCCTTCTGTCGATGATCGACGGCATCATCTCCATGGGCGACATGAAGAAGGTCGGCGCAGTGGGCTGGAAGACCGTCGCCTACTTCCTTATCACCACTGCGGTCGCCTGCGTGATCGGTCTGGTCTTTGCCAATATCTTCAACAATGCCGGTCTTTTCCCGACGCTCTCGCTTCAGGAGGGTCTCACCTGGGATAAGGCCACCAGTGCCAATTTCATGCAGACGCTGATCAACATTTTCCCCTCCAACATGTGGGAGGCCTTCCGCAACGCCGACATGCTTCAGGTCATCGTCATCGCCATCCTGCTCGGCGGCGGCATTCTCTCCGCCGGTGAAAAGGGCCGGCTCGCGCAGGACATCGTCGGCTCGTTCTACGCCGTGATCGACCGTGTGATGGCCTTCATCATCTCCCTCAGCCCCATCGGCGTTTTCACCATGATGGCATGGGTCGTCGCAACGCAGGGGCCGGAGATCCTCGGCTCCCTCGGCATCGTGCTTCTGTGCGCCTACATCGGCTATGTTGTCCACGCGGTCCTCTGCTACTCCTTCTCCGCGAAGGTGTTCGCCGGCATCAGCCCTCTGCACTTTTTCCGCTGCGCGGCCCCCGCGATGATCTTCGCGTTCACCTCCACCTCGTCCGCCGCGACCATTCCGCTGAGCAAGGAATGCGCGGATAACATGGGCGCGGAGGGCGACGTTTCCTCCTTTGTCATCCCCCTCGGCGCGACGATCAACATGGACGGCACCGCCATCTATCAGTGCGTCGCCACCATCTTCCTCGCCTCCTGCTGCGGCATAACGCTCACGCTCGGGCAGATGGTCACCATCGTGGTCACCGCAACGCTCGCCTCCATCGGCACCGCCGGGACCCCCGGCGCGGGCATGATCATGCTCGCCATGGTGCTTCAGGCGATGAGCATCCCGGTCGATATGATCATGATCATCTACGGGATCGACCGTCTGTTCGACATGGGCCGCACCTGCCTGAACATCACCGGCGACATCTCCTGCGCGCTGTGCGTCACGAAATGGGAGGGCCGCAGGTCCACGCTCGTCAGATAAGCGCCCGGGAGCGCTTTTTCAAGGGGCCGTCCCGCGCCGCCGGGACGGCCTCCGCATGTCCGCGCGGCGCTGCGGCCCATGCGTTCTTCTTCGAAAAAGCCCGTTATGAAAAATCGGAAAGCCGCCGCGCTTGCATTTCTCCGCACGGCGGCGTACAATGAATCTCCCACGGCGCGCAGCCGCCGCACAGAGAGAAGGAGGCTTCCCCCATGAACCGGAAACGCGGATACTGCTTTATCCTGCTCGCCGCGATGCTCTATTCCACAACGGAGGTCGCGCTCAAGGGCCTCGGCGATTCACTCGTCCCCATGCAGATCACCGTCGAACGCGTCCTGATCGGCGCTGTGACCCTGCTCCCGTTCGCGCTGCGCTCGATCCGCCGGCGCGGGATCCGGTTCGACCGGTCGGACTGGCTCTATTTCGCGCTCCTCGGCTTTTTGACAGTGGCGCTGCACATGTCGCTGCTGCAAATGGCGGTGCTGCACATGGACGCGTCCGCGGCGGCGGTCATCTACTCCGGCAATCCGGTGTTCGCCGTGGCCGCCGCACATATCGTTCTGCACGAACCGCTCAAGCGCAGCCACATGATCGCCATCGCGCTCGAGCTTATCGGCATTCTGTTCATCCTCAACCCCGCGAGGCTTGAGATCCAGCCGCGCGGCTTTGTCGAGATCCTGCTGGCGACGATCCTCTTCGCCCTGTACGGAACGCTGTGCAAGCTCCGCATCCCGAAGTTCGGCGGACTTGTCATCGCCGATCTCAACATGCTCTTCGGCGGACTGGAGCTGCTTGCGCTGCTGCTGCTCGGCCGCATCCCCGCGATCGCCTCGCTCTGCCGTTCGCTTGGACTGGAGCCATTCGCCGACGTGCCGTTCTTCACCGGCTTCACGCTCCGCTCCACCCTGCTTCTGATCTACGTCGGCGTGGTCTGCGCCGGCCTCGGCTTCCTGCTCACGGCGAAGGTCACGGAATACACCTCCGCCACGGAAGCGTCGTTTATCTATCTGATCAAGCCCATTCTCGCCACCGCGCTGGCCGTGGCCGTATTTCACGAGCACATCAGCGTCAACCGCGTTATCGGCATCGCCTTTTTCATGGCGGCGTCGCTGTGCGTGATCCTCCCCGTCCTGCGCGAGCTGCGCGGCGGTGAAGCGTCCGCTCCCCCGGACCGGACGGCGGTGCGCTGACCGGCGCGCAGCGGTGCGCCGCCTCCCTCCGCTCCGGAAAAGCTGTTGCATTCCGGGCGAAAAAGAGGTATACTGCGCTTATATCGGGACGCGGCGCTCTGAGAGACCGCCCGCCGTCCAAAGGAAACGGAGTCTGCCATGGCACGAAAAAAAAGCATCCACGACTGGAGAAAGCTCAAGTGGCCCTTTATCGCCACGTTTTTGTATTACTCGCTGCTCTGCCTGTTTACCGGCACGGCGGAGGCGTCGGAGCTTGGCTTTGCAAGCGTTCTGATCCTCTCGCTCGTTATCGACGCCGTGGCGTATGCCTGCTATCTGTTCTTCCTCAGCAAAAATGAGGAGAACATGAACAAGCTCTGGTTCGTCTTCATCCTCGCCTACGTGCTCTCAACGCTCGAGCAGCTTCAAATCGCGTGGCAGATGCTTGTCACACGCGCCGCCGCCTGAGCTGCCGGGACCGTCGAAAGCCGGCGGGAGCTTCACAGCGGAAAGGGAACCGTTCGTGGGAAGGCGCGAAAAATTCAACAATGTAAACGGCAGGAGCCGGGGCGGTCCGCCCCGGCTCTTTTTGAGTTTAGCAAGAGCGGTCCGCAAAATTGCGGACCGCTCTCCGTCTTTTGAAAAAGCCCCGCGAGGCAATGCATCAGCCGGTCAGAACCGCCCTCCCTTGGCGCG
>CAKTJA010000136.1 GCA_934567115.1 uncultured Oscillospiraceae bacterium | reverse complement strand
ACCGCGGACCCGGAGCCGGTCATTGCGGCGGCTTTCGCACCGTGCAGGATAAGCGTGCGCCTGATCTGCTCCACACGCGCCGACTGTGCGCCGTCCAGCACCTGCTCAAAGGCGTTTCCGACGCATGCGCACAGCGCCGCAGCGTCGCCGCCGCCGATGGCGCGCACCATGGCGGAGCTGTCGGGGTGCGTTGCAAGCTCAGCACTGTCCGCGCGCGCGAAGAGGGAAGGGGTGGAGATGGAAAATTCAGGCTTGCAGACGGCGGCAAAAAGCTTCGGCGCGGGCTTCAGGACCGTCAGGACCTCGCCCCGGCCCTCGGCAAGCTGCGTCCCGCCCCGGACGCAGAATGGAACGTCGCTGCCGACCCGCGCGCCGATCGCCTCCAGCCGTTCATCCGCGAGCGTCGGCGCGCACAGGTCGCGCAGAGCGCGCAGCACCGCCGCCGCGTCGGCGCTGCCGCCGCCCATGCCGGCCTCGGACGGAATGCGCTTGGTAAGCGCGATGGAAACGCCGCAGTCAAGCCCCAGCGCGTCGAGGAACGCCTTCGCCGCCTTCACTGCGAGGTTCCGCTCGTCACAGGGAAGCTCCGCGCCCTCGGTGCGGCAGGTCACGCCCGGCTCCCCGCCAACAGTGACCGTCACATCGTCGTGGAGCGAAACGGTCTGCATGACCATCCGCAGCTCGTGATAGCCGTCCGGACGTTTTCCGAGAATGTCCAGCGTCAGGTTGAGCTTGGCGAAGGCGGGGAGGGTCAGCGTGCGCGGCGGCTCCTTCGACGGACTCCGCAGCGAGCGGCCGCAGTGCGGACAGAAGCCGCCGCCCTCCCGGCTGAGGAGCCTTCCGCAGGCGGGGCAGCGATAGAAGATAAGGTACTCCGCGACGCCGGCGGCGGCAAGCACCGTGCCGGCTGCGACGGCGGCCTCGCTTCTGCCGATCGCCGCGATGCATACGGCGAGGCCGAAGAGCAGGTACATGACGGTCGGCGCGTCGGCGCACCGGATAAGCGGCTTTTGGGGATCAGACCTGTTCATTGCGCCCTCCTTTGGAACAAAAAAGCGCCTTGCGGCGCTTTTTTGCATGGTGTCAAAATTATCGGATCTTGCGCGCCTCGACGTAATAGCGCTTGTCCTGAGCGTGACCCATCGAGAAGGTCTTGCGGGGCAGAACGCCGTCGGCCATAACGGTCTTGAACAGCTGCTCCTTGCCCATCGCGGGCAGCAGGAAGCCCATGTTGCCCTCCTTGCTGCCAAGCTCGCGGGTGACCTCGTCGCCGTGGATGTAGTCCACCTCGCCGCCGAACTTCTTGAGATACTCGTCGATGAACGCCTGAAGCGTGCCGACCGCGAGCTGCACCTTAGGATCGGGAACGGTGATGAAATCGTCGTGACCGGCCCAGCAGACCTCGATCACATGACCCGTGCCCTTGCCCTCGTGGGTGTTGGGATAGAACTTCTTGAACTCCTCCATGAACTTCGCGTGGTCCACGCCGAAGATCACGCGGTGGATCGGCTCAAACTGGAGCGCGTCGTCGTGGTTGTTGACGACCTCGACCAGCGCGTAGCGGGAGGGAAGCTTGAGATACTCCTCGGGAGTCTTGCCCTTCTTCTGCTCCTCATAGCACGCCTTGGCGGTCGCAAGGGAGTGGTTGCCGTCGCCCACGGCGAACAGCAGCGGAGCGACGCCGGAAACGCCGTACTTTTTCTTCATCGCCTCGTCGGTGGCAAGACCGGTGAGCGCGTCGGCGACCGCGTCGATCTGCTTGTCGGAAAGCTTGAAGCCGCGGATGTGGCCGCCGTTTTCCATCAGGTCGAAGTCATAGACCTTCTCCATCCCGTCGGCGGCGGCGGTCAGCGGCTCGATCACGGTCTTGTCCGGATCGTCGATCAGCAGCATCACGTGGGGCAGCTCGATGGGCGCGTTGCGGCGGACCTTGGCGCGCGGGGGAATGCGGTCGAGCACCGTGCCCTCGGTCGCGCGGATGAGCGCGCCGGAGCCGGGGGTGAAGTCATACTGGTCCAGATCGACCATGCCGATCAGACCATGGCGGATCCTGCCGTCGCTCTGCCCGCGCTCGATGTAGATCAGGGAATCCTTCAGCGTCTCGAAAACGCCGGTCTTGAGATACTTGTCCATGGAGGCGTTGATGTCGTTGATGTACTCATCGACGTTGGGAGCCTTGAGGTTCGCCTCCGGAAGGATCATGCGCAGCGTGGACGGCGCGCTGCCGACGGTCTTCTCCACGCGCTCCCAATACTCCGGCTCGGACGTGAACTGGTCGCAGGCGACGACCGCCCACTTGGTCATGTCGGCGTCCTTGGGCAGCAGGATATCGGCGGGGTAGAAGCCGAGCTTGCTGAATTTTTCGTTCATGTCTGTTTCCTCCTGATGTTCATTGTTGAAACGGGGCGCACGCGCCCCTTTGCTTGTGATGGCTTCGATTTTGATTATACAATGAAATACGGGCAAATTGCAATGCGTTCCGCCAAATTTTACCTGAAAAATTTTTTGCATCGCACAAAAAATTTAAGAAACGGCATTTTTCATGCGGCGGCGTCCCGAGCGCGTATATTTTCGCCCGCTTCGGCAACACTATCCACGGTTGAAAAGAAGACCGAGCAAAAACACAAGGAGGGAGATCCATGATTATAGACAAAATCGCGCTTACGCTTTCCATTATCGGTGCGCTCAACTGGGGAAGCATCGGACTGTTCGGCTTTGACTGCGTTGCGTTTCTCTGCGGCGGTCAGATGAGCACGCTCAGCCGTGTGATCTACACGATCGTCGGCCTTGCGGGCGTATGGTGCATCACGATGCTTTTCCGCGAAAACGAGTCCGTCGAGGGGACCGAGCGCTCTTAAAGCTGAGGGAGAGCGCGGCCTCCGGGCGTCGTCAGACGGCTCCTCTTTTCCGCCGCGTTCGAAAAAAGTCCCGCCCATTCGATTCGGGAATGGGCGGGCATATTTTTTTAACGGACCGCCCCCGGCGGCGGAGGGCGGTCCGCGTTTGGACGAAAGGGGTCGGCTCAGCCTGCCGTTCCGGTCGGAATGGCGGGGCGGTCCTCGCGCACGATGCGGATCTTTTCGCCGTCCAGACGGATGCGGGCAAGGTCCCCGCTGTGAAGCTCGCCCTCAAGCAGCCGCTCGGCCAGCGCGTCCTCCACCTCGGCGCGGATCACACGGCGCAGCGGACGCGCTCCGTACAGCGCGTCGAAGCCGTCCGAGGCAAGCTTCTCGACCGCCGCGTCGTCGAAGGTCAGCGTAATGCCGAGCGCTGCGGCGCGCTGCGCGACGGTCTTCAGCATTCGGCGGGAGATCGCGGCGACGTCCGTTTTGTCAAGGCGGTGGAAGATGATGGTCTCGTCGATGCGGTTGAGGAACTCCGGCTTGAAGGTGCGGCGCAGCTCGGCGGTCACGGTCTCGCGGACCCGCGCATACTGACCGTCCGCGTCCGCGCCCGCAGGGGCGAAGCCGAGACCCGCCGACCGCGAGGTGATCGCCTTTGCGCCGACGTTTGAGGTCATCGCGATCACGGTGTTTCGAAAGTCCACGCGCCGTCCCTGTGAATCGGTCACAGCGCCGTCCTCCAGAATTTGCAGCAGAATATTCCATACGTCCTCGTGGGCCTTTTCGATCTCGTCGAAGAGCACCACGGACCACGGGCGGCGGCGGACCTTTTCCGTCAGCTGCCCGCCCTCGTCGTAGCCGACATAGCCGGGCGGGGAGCCGACCAGCCGCGAGACGGTGTGCCGCTCCATATACTCGGACATGTCGAGGCGGATGACGGCGTTTTCGTCGCCGAATACCGTTTCGGCCAGTGCCTTGCACAGCTCGGTCTTTCCGACGCCGGTGGGGCCGAGGAAGAGGAAGGAGCCGACCGGCCGGCCCGGGTCGCGGATCCCGACCCGCCCCCGGCGAAGGGCGCGGGCCACGGCGCGGACGGCCTCGTCCTGACCGACGACGCGCGCGTGAAGCGTGGATTCAAGCTTCAAGAGCCGCTCGCCCTCGTCCTCGGTCAGACGCGTGACGGGCACGCCGGTCCACGCGGAGACCACGGCGGCAATGTCCTCCTCCGTCACGGTCCCGCAGTTTTCGCGCATCGCGCGGCGAAGCGTCTCGCGCTCCTGCTCCGCCTGCCCGCGGCAGTCGCGCTCAATGTCCCGGAGGCGCGCGGCGCGCTCGTAATCCTGGGCGGCGATGGCGGAGTCCTTGTCCCGCTTCGCCTCCAGAGCCTTTGCCTCGATCGCGCGAAGCTCCTCGGAATCGGGG
>CAKTJA010000135.1 GCA_934567115.1 uncultured Oscillospiraceae bacterium | reverse complement strand
ATCGAGCCGCCCAACTTCGTTGAGCTGGTCGTTACCAAGTCCGAGCCGGGCGCCAAGGGCGACACCGCCACCAACGTCACCAAGCCCGCCATTGTCGAGACCGGGGCGGAGATTAAGGTGCCTCTGTTCATCAACGAGGGGGACAAGATCCAGATCGATACCCGCACCGGCGAGTATATGGGCCGCGCAAAGTAAGTTCGGATGCGCGGGCGTCTGCGGAAACGCGCGTCCGAAGCAGCGCCGCGTGGGCGGCGTCCGGGGGACTTCATACCGCTTGTGAAGGCCGATCCCGGTCGTTTGTATAAAGCGGAGGAAAGGAGATTTATCATGGGCATTTCTGAAAAGACCGCATACCTCAAGGGCCTGATGGAGGGCATGAAGATCGACGCAAGCTCCGATCAGGGCAAGCTTTTTAACGCCATTTTGGACGTGCTCGATGAGGTGGCGCTTGAGATCGAGGATCTGACGGACGAGGTGGTCGAGTTGGGCGACGGCGTGGACGCGGTCAGCGACGATCTGTCCGATCTGGAGGAAGTCGTCTTTGGCTGTGACGATGACGACGACGAGGAAGAGGAGTGCTACGCCACCACCTGCCCCGAGTGCGAGGAGGAGATCTACTTCGACGATTCGATGCTTGCCGACGGCGAGATCGAGTGCCCCAACTGCGGCGCGAAGCTGGAGTTTGACCTTTCCGACCTTGCCAATGCGGCGGAGGATGAGGAGTAAGCGAAAAAAGGCTTAATTGATGCGCACCCCGCTTGTCGGACAGTATGGGATACTGAAAAACAAGCGGGGTGCGTTTCCAATCGGCGAGGGGGTTCCCCCTGCCCGCGATGAGCGGACTGCGGCGCGCGTCCGCTTCGGCAGGGGAGAGGCCATATGAAAAATAACGGAGGGATATGTCATGCGGAAGAATGCGGCGAGGACGAATACAAAACGACTGGTGCTTACGGCGATGAGCATAGCGCTCTGCATCGTGCTGCCGATGGCCTTTCATTCGATTCCGAACGGAGGCCAGATCATGCTGCCCATGCATATTCCCGTTTTGCTGTGCGGCATGATCTGCGGCGCACCGTACGGGGCGTTGTGCGGCCTTCTCGGACCGCTGCTGTCAAGCGTATTTACGATGATGCCGTCCGCCGCCGTGCTGCCCGGCATGATGGTCGAGTGCGCGGTCTACGGGCTTGTGACCGGTCTGATGCTGCGCCGTGTTCACACCGGGCGGATCTACCTCGATCTGTATCTCTCGCTCCTTACGGCGATGCTGCTCGGGCGGGTCATTTCGGGTGTGGCGAAGGCGCTGCTTTTCCAGGCAGGGAGCTATACGTTTTCCGCGTGGATCGCCGCAAGCTTTGTCACGGCGCTGCCCGGCATCGCTCTTCAGATCATTGTTCTGCCGACGCTTGTTTATTATCTCATGCGCGCGGGAGTGGTCCCGCAGCGCGGCGAGCGGCAGGAGGCGCATTGACAAGGCGGGAAGGTCGGGACCCTTCCGGTCCGACCGTCCTGTTTTTTGCCGTATCGAAAAATGACGCGGCAGGGGAGCGATATCATTAAGCTGAGAACCGGGGCATTCCGCCCCGGTTCTCGTCGTTTCATACTTTAAGGCTTTTCCCGGTGATTTGCGAAAAGAAACTGCTGCTTTCCGCGATGCTTTGTCGGAGGGCGCTTAACCTGATGGCACTGCATTCCGCCGCGGCTCTTGGCCTTTGCGTTGTCTGGATTTTTACGTTCCATGTGAAATAAGCCGGCGCTTCCGCCATATTTCATCAAAGAAGGCTTAACCGACCGGCATTGGGCGGGGGAGACGCTGCCGAAAATCGGGCGGGCAGAGCGCGTTCGGCCCACTTTCTTATACTGCTTTTAACGCGTGCTGTGAAAGGTCAGCGCCCGATGCGGCGCACGGATCGAAATGCGGCCCCGCGCGGACGCTTACTCGGAGACCTCAAGCTCCTCCAGACTGCCGCGAAGCGCGTCGAACACCGAGGGGAGCGTGGAGACGGAGACCTCCGCCCGGCGCAGCTCGTTCGATACGTTGGCGCAGGTCTCGCCGAGCGTGGAAAGCACGGCGTCGCAACGCGTACGGCAGTCGCGGACCATCGCGGCGAGCCGCTCGCGTGAGCCGCGTTCGTATTCCTCGGCGCGCTGGTGCGCGTCCAGCTCGATGCCGGCGATGTGATCCTTTACGGTGGAGTACTGCTCGGCAAGCGGGCGAAGCCGGTCGTTTTCCGTTTTCAGCCCATCGTTTTCCGCACGGAGCGCGGCGGCCTCCGCGCGCAGAGCCGTCAGCTCGTCCGCGGCGGCGTCCAGCGAGGCGCGCAGAGAGGCAAGCTCCTCCGAGGAGGCGAGCAGCTTATCATGGAGCGTGTCGTTTTCCTCGCGGAGCGAGCTGTTCTGAGCGCGCAGCTCGCGCTCCTGTGTGCAAAGCTTGTTGACGTCCTCCTCCAGCGCTTCAATGCGCGCCGCGCTTTCCGAAGAGGCCTTTGTGATGTAGTCGATCACATCCTCGCGGTTAAATCCGCCGAATAGGGAGCTTTTAAAAGCATTATTTTCCATTTGAGTTCCACCCTGTTTTTTATACTTGTTTTGCTTACGCGCCGAAGCGGACGGAAGACGCTCGCACGGCGCGGGATCATACAATTATAGATATTTTATCACAAATCGAAGATGATGACAAGAAGAAAAAGAGGGGGAGAGGTGGGGAGTTGGGTTAAATGCTCCCCGATACAGTGTCATGGGAAACGGCGCCGCGTTTTACATGGATTTTCAAGAAAACCCTTGAAGACGAAAAAGATAAGAACCGAAGCGAAACGCTGCGGTTCTTATCCTGATGATATGCGGGAGAGCGGCGGGCCGGGGACCGGATAACCGGACCCCGGCTTTTTGCCTAAAAAATGCGCCTTCTTGCGGGACCCGCGCCGGCTGGGCGAGGCTGTGGGAAGCCTGCTGCGTCAGGGTTCGCCGGGCTGCTGCGGAGACTGTACGTCGGGCTGACTGCCGACCGAAGCTTCGCTATCGGACGGGATGGCCTTTTTTGCCTTCCGGGGCTTTGCGCGGCGGCGAACGGCGCGCAGTGCAAAGAGGATCAAAGCGGCGACCACCGTGAGGAAAAGCGCCCACAGCCACCAGACGGCTGCGGTGGTGAGAACGGCAACCTGCACGTCGCAGTCCTCAACGGTAAAGAGAAGGTAGCTTCCCATCGTCTCCGTTTCGACGGCGGACCAGCTGCCGTCGGCTTGACGGACGAAGACGGCGAAGCCGTCCGGCGATCCGGAGGGGGAGAGGTAGCGCACCGTATGCGAGGCGAGCGCGTCGCGCGGGAAGCTCAGCTCCCATTGCTCGACAACAGAGCGATAGACGGACATCGCGGGAAGCGTCCGTTCGCTGAGGAAGGAGAAATAGTTTTTCAGCGCCGTGTGACGGCTGTCGGCAAGCTGCGGAAATTCATCCGGCTGCGGCGTTTGCGCGGTCGCGCGGAGCGCGTCCCCGTCGCGGAACTGCCCCTCGACGAAGAAGACGGGACGGCCGTCCTCGCGGACGCTGTCGCCCTGAAGGGCGGTGAGGTAGGGAACGTATTCCGCCGTGACGACAGTGTCAAAGCGGAGATCGGTCAGATCGGTGCGGTCCCAAACGGGATAGCTCCCCTCGCGGTCCGTCAGGCTGGGGTAGACGGACAGGTCGAAGGAGGCGCCGTAATCGAAGCTCAGGCTCTTGAGAGTAACGTCGTCGTTGACAAATTTCAGCGTAAAGCGGAGGAAGTCCTCGGGTGCGCCGTCAAGCGAGACAAGCGTTTCGTAATCGACCGGCTCCGCCTGACCGGACAGGCTGCGGCGGTCGATGCCGCGCAGCGTGTCGGAAACGAACAGGTTGCCGCGGAAGCTCCCGCGGTCGCAGCCGGAGATCGCGCCCGCAAACTGCTCGCAGTCGCTGATCTGCACAAGACTGCGGCAGTCCGTTACCGAGCAGCCGGAGCTTGCGGCGGAGCCTTCGCCTCCGGAGCCGACGATGCCGCCGACACCGCTCGTACCGGAGAGCGTACACTTGGACCAGCAGGAGCGGATGACGGCGGAGCTGAGACCGGCGATACCGCCGACATAGCTGCCCGTTTCGCTCTTCACACTGCCGTATGCCTCGCAGTGGACGGCGATGCCAAGCTCCATCTGCCCGACGATGCCGCCGGCGCAGTCCTTTTTGGCGGTGACCTCGCCGCGATTGACGCAGCGCTGCATGACCGCCTTGGTCTCATACACGCGGTTGAGCACGGAGGGGGAC
>CAKTJA010000134.1 GCA_934567115.1 uncultured Oscillospiraceae bacterium | reverse complement strand
CTGTATAATAGGCTCGTATTTTTTGTGTAGAGAGGTGCTTATTCAGATGGGAAAGATCGGGTTTGACAACGACAAATATCTATCCATGCAGTCCTCGCATATCCGCGAGAGGATCTCGCAGTTCGGCGGGAAGCTGTATCTTGAGTTCGGCGGGAAGCTTTTCGACGATTTTCACGCCTCCCGCGTGCTGCCGGGCTTCCAGCCGGACAGCAAGATCAGGATGCTGCAAAAGCTGAAGGACGACGCGGAGATCCTGATCGCCGTCTGTGCGAACGACATCGAAAAGAACAAGGTGCGCGGCGACCTCGGCATCACCTACGACGACGACTGTCTGCGGTTGATCGACGCGTTCCGCGCGCTCGGGCTGTACGTCGGCAGCATCGTGGTCACGCAGTATGCCGGCCAGCCCTCCGCCGACGCGTTCCTCAAGCGGCTCGACTCGCTGGGCGTGAAGCACTACTGCCACTATCCCATCGCGGGATATCCCTCCGACGTTGCGCACATCGTCAGCGACGAGGGCTTCGGCAAAAACGACTACATCGAGACCACGCACTCCCTTGTGGTCGTCACCGCGCCCGGACCCGGCAGCGGCAAAATGGCCACCTGCCTCAGCCAGCTTTACCATGAGCACAAGCACGGCGTCGCCGCCGGCTACGCCAAGTTTGAAACCTTCCCCATCTGGAACCTTCCCCTCAAGCACCCGGTCAACCTCGCTTACGAGGCGGCGACCGCCGACCTCAACGACGTGAACATGATCGACCCGTTCCACCTTGAGGCCTACGGCACGACCACCGTCAACTACAACCGCGACGTGGAGATCTTCCCCGTGCTGCGCGCCATGTTCGAGAAGATCCAGGGGACATGCCCCTACCAGTCTCCGACCGACATGGGCGTGAACATGGCGGGCAACTGCATCATCGACGACGACGCATGCCGCGAGGCGTCGCGGCTCGAGATCCTCCGCCGCTACTACTCCGCCGAAACGGCGCGCGTGCGCGGCGAGGCCGTCGGCTGCCAGCTGCGCAAGCTTGAGCTTGTGATGCAGCAGGCCGGCGTAACGCCCGATATCTGCCCCGCCGTCGCCGCCTCGCTGAAAAAGGCGGAGGAGACCGGCGCTCCCGCCGGGGCGATGGTGCTTCCCGACGGCCGCGTGATCACGGGGAAAACCAGCTCGCTGCTCGGCGCGTCCGCTTCGCTTCTGCTCAACGCGCTGAAGGCGATGGGCGGCGTGGACGACAAGCTCGACCTGATCTCCACACAGGTGATCGAGCCGATCTCGCTTCTCAAGACGCAGAGCCTCGGGCACCACAACCCGCGTCTGCACTCCGACGAGGTGCTGATCGCGCTGTGCATCTCCGCGCTGACCAATCCGATCGCTCAGCTGGCACAGGCCCAGCTCGGCTCGCTGCGCGGCTGCGACGCGCACTTCTCCGTCATCATTTCGGAGGAGGACGTCAAGCTCTACAAGCGGCTCGGCATCCATGTGACCTGCGAGCCGAGATACGAGGTGAAGAGACTGTACCACAAGTAACGCGGGACGGTCCGAATTTTAACTGATATTGATAAGGAGTATCCCCCTATGACCATCATCGAACAGCTCGCACAGGAGCTGGACCGCCCCGTCGAGCATGTCCGAAACGTCGTCTCCCTTCTTGACGAGGGCAACACCGTCCCGTTCATCGCGCGCTATCGCAAGGAGTTGCACGGCTCGATGGACGACGAGGCCCTTCGCACGCTTGAGGAGCGTCTGACCTATCTGCGCGGCCTCTCCGAGCGGCGCGAGACCGTGAGGGCAAGCATCGCCGAGCAGGGCGCGCTGACCGACGAGCTTTCCGCCGCGCTGGACAATGCGAAGACGCTCGCCGAGGTCGAGGACCTCTACCGTCCCTACAAGCCCAAACGCCGCACCCGCGCGACCGTGGCCAGAGAGAAGGGGCTGGAGCCGCTTGCGGACCTGCTCTTCGCGCAGGAGCGCGGCTGTCCCCGTCCCGAAGACGCGGCGGCGGATTTCCTCGACGCGGAACGCGGGGTCGAGACCGTCGCCGACGCCCTTCAAGGCGCGAACGACATCATCGCCGAGCGGATCAGCGACGACGCCGCGATCCGCAAGTCGCTGCGCGACCTGCTGGAAAAGCGCGGAACGCTGCGCTCCCTCGCCGCGACGGAGGAGGACAGCGTCTACCGTTTGTACTACGATTTTGAGCAGCCGCTCCCAAGGCTTCAAGGGCACCAGATCCTTGCCGTCAACCGGGGCGAGCGGGAAAAGCTGCTGTCCGTGACGGTCCTGCTCGACCGCGAGCTGGCGCTTCCGCTGCTGCGCCGCGCCGTCGTGAAGCCCGGCTCCGCCGCGATGGAGTTCGTCAAGGCCGCCGCCGAGGACGCTTACGACCGTCTGCTCTACCCCTCGCTTGAGCGCGAGATGCGCACGGCGCTGACGGACCGGGCCAACGAGGGCGCGATCCGGATGTTCGCGCAGAATCTAAAGCCGCTTTTGATGCAGCCGCCCGTCCGGGGGCACGTGACGATGGGGCTTGACCCGGGCTACGCCCACGGCTGCAAGGTCGCGGTGATCGACGGGACGGGCAAGCTGCTCGACACTGCGGTCGTCTACCCGACCTTCGGCGAGCGGCAGAAAAACGAAGCCGTCGCAGCGCTCGCCCGCCTTGTCAAGAAGCACGGCGTGGAGCATATCGCCATCGGAAACGGCACTGCCAGCCGCGAGACGGAGCAGATGGCGGTCGAGCTGATCCGGACGGTCGGCGGCAGTTTGAGCTATATGATCGTGAACGAGGCGGGCGCGTCCGTCTACTCCGCAAGCAAGCTCGCGGCGGAGGAGTTCCCCGGGCTTGACGTGAACCTGCGCTCTGCCGCGTCCATCGCGCGCCGTTTGCAGGACCCCCTTGCGGAGCTGGTGAAGATCGACCCCAAGGCCATCGGCGTGGGGCAGTACCAGCACGACATGCCGCAAAAGGAGCTTGACGCAAGCCTCAACGCCGTGGTCGAGGACTGCGTGAACGCCGTGGGCGTCGATCTGAACACGGCCTCCCCTTCCCTTCTCACGCGCGTGGCGGGGCTGAACGGCACGGTCGCAAAAAACATCGTCGCCTTCCGCGAGGAGCACGGGGCGTTTACCGCGCGCCGCCAGCTTCTGAAGGTCGCAAAGCTCGGCCCGAAGGCGTTCGAGCAGTGCGCCGGCTTCCTGCGCGTGCCGGAAAGCGCCAACGTTCTTGACAACACCGGCGTTCACCCGGAAAGCTACGGCGCGGCGGAGGGACTGCTCAAGCTCCTCGGCTGCACGGTCGGAGACGCGCGCGGGCTGCCGGAGCGGCTCAATGCCTACGGCGCGGAAAAGGCCGCCGGGGAGCTTGGCGTCGGCGTGCCGACGCTGCGCGACATCGCGCGCGAGCTGAGCAAGCCCGGACGCGACCCGCGCGACGAGTTGCCCGCGCCCGTTCTGCGCACGGACGTTCTGGACATCTCCGACCTGAAAAGCGGCATGGAGCTGACCGGGACGGTGCGCAACGTGATCGACTTCGGCGTATTTGTGGATATCGGCGTACATCAGGACGGGCTGGTCCACATCTCGCAGGTGAGCGACCGGTTCATCAAGCATCCCGGCGAGGTCGTCTCCGTGGGCGACGTGGTAAAGGTCGTCGTGCTGGAGGTGGACGAAAAAAAGCACCGCATCAGCCTGTCGATGAAGCAGGCCAAAAAATCGGAGAAATGCTGACGCATTTCTCCGAACGGGCGTGCGGCGGGGCGTTATTTCTCCAGCTCGTCCTTCCCGACCGCCATGTCACGGCGCTTTTTTCCAAGGCCGTGGGCGATCATCGGGAAGGTGTTTTCCGAGTCCGCCGTCGGCTGGATGTTGTAGGTGCCGTACTTGTTCACAAGGTCGGCGCAGTCCTCCGGCTGGCCGAAATACGGCTCGACGGACGGGGCGGGAAGATAGGGAAAGCCTTCGTCCCGGCGTTCTTCATCCATAAAAAATCACCTCCGGGTCAGCTTGCCCGAAGGTGATATTTTTTATGCTCTCAGCATGAACCGCCCTCTCCGCGCAGCGTCGGGGGATAAACGCCCGATGCGTGCAGCGCGCGCAGCGCCGCAGCCACCGCCTCCCGATCCTCGCGGTAGGTCATGCCGAACCACTTCGCGTCGGTGTGCAGCACGCGGACGCTCAGCTCCCCGCGCGCGATCAGCTCGCCGACCATGCTTGGCAGAAGGCACTCCTTTTTCAGCTCGCCGTCCTCCAGCCCATGCAGGAAATCGTTGAAGTACGCCTCGAGCTTCGTGAAGATCCACGGCGTAAAGCCCCAGAAATTCATGGATACCGGCGTATCC
>CAKTJA010000133.1 GCA_934567115.1 uncultured Oscillospiraceae bacterium | reverse complement strand
GCGTTGACCGTGCCGACGATGACGAAGGCCGCAAAGATCATGTAGACCGGCCAGCTGAGAATGACCTGCGTGTTGAAAAACGGGATATAAAGATTCGGCGTCAGCATCCCCTCATAGCGCATCAGGCAGAGAAACGCCACCGCTGCGGCAAGCTGAAGCGCAAACTTCTGAAACGCCGTCAGGCCGAGGTTCTGCCGGCGCTTCACCTTTTCATAGTCGTCCAGAAAACCGATCAGCCCGAAAATCGCGGCGAAGAAGAAGATATACAGGTGGCGGAGATTCCCGCCGAGCATGTCGTGCCAGCCGAAGAGCGTCACCGTGACAAAAACGCCGAAAATAAACATCAGCCCGCCCATCGTCGGCGTCCCCGCCTTCCCCGCGTGCCACGCGGGACCGTCCTCGCGGATGCTCTGCCCCGCCTTCATCCTGCGCAGGGCAGGGATGAGAAAATGCCCAAAGACGGTTGTGAGGACAAAGCTTACAATACAGGCTCCGATCAGTTTCATGGCACATTCCTTCCGCCGCTGTGCGCGGCTCTTTTGTTTTTTCAGCGCAGATGCTCGCGCACGATCTCCCGTTCGTCAAGCGGCAGCCGGCGGTCCCCGACCTCCTGAACGGTCTCATGTCCCTTGCCGGCGAGTATCACCACGTCGCCCGGGCGCGCAAGGTCAAGCGCGCAGCCGACGGCTCTCCGCCGGTCCTCAAGCACGGCAAACGGCGTCCGCGTGCCGCGCATTCCCTCAAGTATCTCATGCAGTATTAGGTAGGGGTCCTCCGTCCTCGGGTTATCCGAGGTGAGCACGACAAGGTCCGCCAGCCGGGCCGCGATGCGTCCCATCTCCGCCCGCTTGCTTCTGTCGCGGTCGCCGCCGCAGCCGAAAACCACGATCACGCGCGCGTCGGCAAAGCCGCATACCGTTGTAAGTATATTCTCAAGTCCGTCCGGCGTATGCGCGTAATCGATCAGGACCGTGTAATCCGTATGCGTCGGCACGACCTCCGCCCGGCCCCGCACGCCGCTGCAAAAGGCAAGCTCCCTCGCCGCTCTTTGCAGCGGAATACCCAGCGCCTGCGCCGCGCCGAGCGCCGCAAGCGCGTTATACAGCGAGAACGCCCCCGGGATATGAAGCGTGGCGGGGACCTGCTCGCTGTCATCACAGGCGGTGAAGCGCACGCAGTCGCTATGGTACTCCGGCTTCCAGCCGACCAGATCGTTTGAAAAGCTCTGCCCAAAGCGCGTGACGGGACAGCTTACGCCGCGCAGCAGCCGGTCCGTCCACTCGTCGTCGCCGTTGACGACTGCGGCGCGGCACTGTCGAAACAGCAGCGCCTTCGCGTCGCAGTACTCCTCCATCGTGTGATGATAGTCAAGATGGTCCTGCGTAAGATTGGTGAATACGCCGAGCGCAAAGTCGATCGCGCCCGCCCGATGCTGCGCAAGCGCGTGGGACGAGACCTCCATCACCGCGTAGCCGCAGCCCGCGTCCGCCATTCGCCGCAGCAATCCCTGAAGCGTCAGCGCGTCCGGCGTCGTGCGGCTTGCGGGAAGGCTCTCCTCTCCGATCATGTTGCGGTTCGTCCCGATCAGCCCGACCTTCGCCCCAAGGCAGCGCTCAAGCAGCTGCTTGAGCAGACAGGTCGTCGTCGTTTTGCCGTTCGTGCCGGTCACTCCGATCACGGTCAGCTCGCGCGACGGATCGCCGTACCAGCGGGCCGAGAGCCGCGCAAACGCGTCGTGCGCGTCGCCGACGAGCACGCACGGTCCTTCCCCGGTCTCCCGCTCCGTCACGATGCAAACCGCGCCGCGCGAAAGAGCGTCCGAAGCGTAGCCGGTCCCGTCCTCTCTCGCCCCGTGCAGGGCGACGAACAGGCTCCCCTTCTCCGCCGTACGGGAATCGCAGGTGACCGCCTCGATCTCCGTCTCCGCGTCGACGCGGAGAAGCTTGTAATCGTCAAGTGCGTTCAAAAGCTCGCTGAGCCTCGTAAGCGCAGCATCCTTTCCCCCGTTGCATCTTGCCCTCTTCCGTACGCTTTAATCCGTCACGGACGAATCGCTGAACTGCACACGCACCACGGTGCCCGCTTCGACCTCTTTCCCCGGCTCCTCCGACTGGGAGATCGCGCGTACGGTCGCCGAGCTTCCGCCCGTCGCGCCGGAAACGCTCATGATAAGCCCCGCGTCGGTGAGCTTGCGGTTCGCCGCCGCCGCGCTGTCGCCGATCACATTCGGGACCACGCACAGTCCGTACGACTTCTCCGCGCCCAGATACAGGATCAGCTCGGCGTTGTTGGGAATGATCGCGCCGCCGAGCGGCGTCTGATCGGTGACGGTCTCGCCGTCGCCGACCGTGCGGCACGCGAAGCCGCTCTGCTTCAGTCTTTCCTTCGCCTCCTCAAGCGTCAGGCCCACAACGTTCGGCACCGTCTTATCCGCGCCGACCAGCTCGTCGGCGCTGTAGGTCGGCTCGATGCCGAGATGGGGCAGGATCTCCGACATGACGATGGACGCCACCGGCGCGACCATGTTTCCGCCCGAGCGGTAGGTCCCGGTGTCCTTCCCCGGATGGCTGAGCGTGAGGAGCATCATGATCTGCGGATCGTCCGCCGGCGCGCAGCAGGTGAACGATACGATGATGTCGCCGTCGATCTGGTCGGCGGTGCCGGTCTTTCCGCCGATGCGGTAGCCGGCCACCTTTCCGTTTTTGCCCGTGCCATACTCGACCTCATATTCCATGATGTTCCGCACGGTCGCGGAGGTATCCTCCGAAATGACCTGACGCACGGGCGTAACGTCGTGCCGGTACTTTACGTTTCCGTCCCGGTCGAGCACCTCGGAAACGATGTAGGGCGTGCGCAGGTATCCGCCGTTGACACAGGCCGCCTGCGCCGAAAGAAGCGCGATGGGCGTGACGTTGAAGTTCTGCCCGAAGGCGTAGCAGCCGAGCGCCAGCGTGGAATACTCGATCTCCTTATTGACGAAGCCGCTGGCCTCGCCGGTGGTGTCCACGCCCGTTTTCTCCGTCAGGCCGAAGGCCTTCATGTAGTCGTAAAACACCTTGTTCCCCAGACGCAGACCGATGTTGATGAACGCCGGGTTGCAGGAATTTGCAAACGCGGTGATCAGGTCCTGCTGTCCGTGTCCCGGCGCGCGCTTGGAGCAGTTGATCTTCTGCCCCTCGACCACGATATAGCCCGGGCAGCCGAAGGTGTCGGTCATTTTGACCTTGCCCTCCTCCAGCGCCATGGCGAGCGTGAGGATCTTAAAGGTGGAGCCGGGCTGGAAGGTATCGTTGATGGACTTGTTGCGCCATTGCAGGTTTTGAAGGTCGCCCGCTTTTTCGGCAAGCTCCTCGTCGGTCGCGCCGGGCGCAAGCATCTCCCGGTTGAAGATCGCGCCCGGGTTGTTGAGGTCGTAGGTCGGCAGGGAGGCCATCCCCAGCACGGCGCCCGTGTTCACGTCGATCACGATGCCGGTCGCGCCGACGCCGGTGCCGTAGCGGCTCTCCAGCTCCTCCACGCCCTTTTCGAGGTAGTACTGCACGGTTTTATCGAGCGTTGTGATCAGGCTGTCTCCGTTCTCGGCGTCGAAGTACTGCTCGTATTGGTAGAGCAGCGCGCCGCCGTTGGCGTCGCGCGCCGTGACGACCATGCCGCTCTGCCCCGTCAGCTCGTCGTCGTAAACCGCCTCAAGGCCGTAAGCGCCGCCGTTGTCGTTGACAAAGCCGATCACGTGCGCCGCCAGTGAGGAGTAAGGGTAGTAGCGCCTTGCCGTCGGCTCGAGAAATACGCCGCGTATCCCGTTTTCGTTGAGGAACGCGCGGACCTCGTCCGCCGTCTCCTGCTCCACCTTCTTCCTGATGATCTCGTACTGAGAATAGGTGCGCTCCATGCGCTCGAGAAGCACGGACGGATCGACCCCCAGTATCTCTCCGAGCCCGTTGGCGATCAGCGTTTTGTCCTGCTCATACTTCACAATGTCGGCGGGCGATACGATCACGTTCTCCGCCGTTGAGGAGATGGCAAGGATATCGCCGCGGCTGTCGTAGATCGTTCCGCGGTTCGCCTCCACGGTGGTGCGCAGCGTCTGCTGGCGCACGGCGATCGCCTTGAGCTCGTCGTGCCGCGTGATCTGAAGGCTGTAAAGCTGATTGAAAAGCAGCAGAAATGTGACTATGCCCAGAACGACGGCGAGGATCATCGTCCGCTTCTGGATGATCCGGTTCGCCCGGCGCGCACTGTCAGGCTTTCTTTTTTGTGGCGTTGACACGGTTTTTCCCTCCTTGACACAGGGAGCTTTACCAGCAAAACAAGGAGTAAGGAAGCTCCTTACTCCTTATGTATAGCTTCACTCAGCTGAA
>CAKTJA010000132.1 GCA_934567115.1 uncultured Oscillospiraceae bacterium | reverse complement strand
TATCGGAACGGTGCAGCAGCGCGTTTTGACCTTTCTGCCAAAGTTCGAGCTGTACGAAGGGGAGCGGCACGTCGGCACGATCAAAAAGGAATTTACGCTGTTCGTTCCGCACTTTACGGTCGAGGGCGGCGACTGGGAGGTCGAGGGGCAGTTTATGGAGTGGGACTACCGCATCGTCAGCGCCTCGCGCGGCGAGGTGGCAAGCATCTCCAAGGAGCTGTTCCGTTTGACGGATACCTATGTGATCGACGTTGCCCGTCCGGACGATGCGCTGCGCGCGCTGATGGTCGTGCTGGCGATCGACGCGGAGAAGTGCAGCCGCGGCTGAGGAGGAATCGTATGAATAAGCCTCTGGCGGATGAGATCCGCCCGCAAAGCCTTGACGAGGTCGTTGGGCAGCGGCACCTGATCGGCCCGGGCGGGGTGCTGCGCCGCCTGATCGACGCGGGGACAAGCGCCAACATGATTTTTTACGGCCCGTCCGGGACGGGGAAAACGACGGTGGCGAACATCATCGCGAACCGGACGAAGAAAACGCTTTACCGGCTCAACGCGACGACGGCGAGCCTTCAGGACGTTAAGGAGATCATCGCAAGCGTCGGCACGCTGATGGCGCCGGGCGGGATCTTGCTCTACCTTGACGAGATTCAGTACTTCAATAAAAAGCAGCAGCAGAGCCTTTTGGAGTTCATGGAAAACGGCTCGATCACGCTGATCGCGTCCACGACGGAAAATCCGTACTTCTATGTATACAACGCGCTTCTCTCGCGCTCGACAGTGTTTGAGTTCAAGCAGGTCGAGCCGCGCGAGATGCTTGGCGCGGTCGAACGCGCGCTCGGCATACTCCGGGACCGCAGCCCGCTCCCGCTTGCGTGGGAGGAGGGCGTTCCAATGCAGATCGCAACGCAGTGCGGCGGCGACGTTCGGAAAGCGGTCAATGCGTGCGAGCTGCTTTTCGCGGCGGCGGAGCCGAAGAACGGGAGCTTAAAGCTGACAAGCGAAGACGCTTTACAGCTTGCACAGCGCAGCGCAATGCGCTATGACAAAGGGGGAGACGCCATGTACGATCTGGCGTCCGCCCTGATGAAGTCGCTGCGCGGCAGCGACCCGGACGCGGCGCTGCACTACCTTGCGCGTTTTCTGGAGGCGGGAGATCTGGTGACGCCGTGCCGGCGGCTTCTGTGCTCGGCAAGCGAGGATATCGGTCTGGCCTATCCGCAGGCGATCGCCATTGTCAAGGCATGTGTGGATACGGCGATGCAGCTCGGCCTTCCGGAGGCGCAGCTTCCGCTGGCGCAGGCGGCGATCCTGCTCGCCACCGCGCCGAAGTCCAACAGCGTGGTCGAGTCGATCGGCGCGGCATGGGCGGACGTCAGGCGCGGCAGAACGGGAGACGTTCCGCGCGAGCTGCAAAACGTACACGCGGACTCCACGGGGCTTGAGCGCGAGCAGGGATACCGGTACCCGCACAGCTATCCGGGCCATTGGGTGAGGCAGCAGTATCTGCCGGACGCGATCAAAAACGTACAATACTACCGGTTTGGCGACAACAAGAACGAACAGGCCGCCGCACGGTACTGGGAGGGGATCAAGCATGCCGATGGACCTGAGGCTCAATGACCGCGTTGAGATGAAAAAGCCGCACCCGTGCGGGTCAAGGCTTTTTGCGGTGACGAGGGTCGGCATGGACGTCAAGCTGAAATGCGCCGGCTGCGGACATGAGGTGATGCTGCCGCGCGCAAAGGTCGAGAAGGGCGTCAGAAAAATTCTGGAGAGGGAGGAACAAGGGGATGAACCGTAAGACCCGTATTATGGCGCTGATCCTGGTCGCAGTGATGATCGTTTCGCTTCTGGCCGGGATGATCGTGCCGTTTATGGCGTAACGAAGCGGCCGCGCCCGTTTATTTATCCGCGCGGCTCGCCTCAAGAATGTTCCAGTACTCGCTGTAGTTTTTCGCAAGAAGCTCCGGCGTGTTGAGACCGTAGGGGCATTTGGACGCGCATTTTCCGCAGTGCAGACACTGCTCGATCCGGCGCATTTTCTCCTGCCAGCCCTCGGTGAGCCAGTCCTTTTCCGGCGCGCGGCGGAGCATCAGGACGATGCGGGCGCACTGGTTGATCTCGATCCCGGCGGGGCACGGCATGCAATAGCCGCAGCCGCGGCAGAAATCGCCGCAAAGCTCGGCGCGGTCGCGCTCGATGGTCTGCCGGCACTCCGCCGTCAGCTCCGCGCCCTCGCGCACGCATTGGAGGAACTGCCTGAGCTCGCTCTCGCGCTGCACGCCCCAGATCGGGACGACGCCGGCCTGCGTTTCCATCCACGCTGCGGCGGTCAGCCCGTCGCGGAGGAGGCCGCCGGCCATGCCCTTCATCGCGATAAAGCCCATCCCTGCCTGTCGGCATCGCTCCACAAGCTCCAGCTCCGGAGCGCCGGAGAGGTAGCTGAACGGGAATTGCAGAGAGGCGTACAGCCCGGATTCGATCGCCTCGTGTGCGACGGAGAGGCGGTGGTTCGTAATGGCGATGTGGCGGATCTTGCCCTGCTTCTTCGCCTCAAGCGCCGCGTCGTACAGGCCGTCCGCGCCGCCCGGCTTCGGACAGAAGGCGGGATTGTGGAACTGATATATGTCGATATGATCCGTTTTCAGCGTGCGAAGGCTGGTCTCAAGGTCCTTCCAAAAGCCCTCGGCGGTGACCGCGCCGGTCTTGGTCGCCAGAACGATGCGGTCGCGCACACCGGAAAAGGCCGCGCCGACCTTCTCCTCGCTGTCGGAGTAAGCGCGGGCGGTGTCAAAAAAGCGGATGCCGCCGTCGTAAGCCATGTGCAGCAGACGGACGGCCTCCTTTTCGCTGACGCGCTGGATGGGCAGGCAGCCGAAGCCGTTTTTTTCGAAGACAAGCCCGGTCGGGCCAAATGTGATCTTTTGCATGAGCGTCACTCTCCTCTGGTTAAGGGTACCCTTGTCTATCGAGGGTAAGGCCAGTATAGCAAAAGAACGGCGGTTTGAAAAGCCCTCATTTTTGAGGCGGGCCTTTCGGCTCCCCTCCGCCGGCACGGAAGCATCGGCAGACCGTTTGGAATTTGATAGGAGGGCTTTAACGGTAAGGAAAAGTGTGCGCGGAAAACCCGGGAGGGGGTGTCCTGCGCTATTGAAATCAACGGCTTTTAGAATTTTTCAAAGTTCTGAAAACCTGTTCAGCGGGGAAAAAAGACTTTTTCGACACGCTGAAACGCCCCGCCGCAGTTCAGTTCTGCGGTGGGGCGTTCCTTGTTTCCTTTACTTCTTCATCGCGGCGGCGGAAGCGTCCAGCTTCTCGATCAGCGCGCGAAGCTTTTCCGCCTTTTCACGCTCGGCGGAGACAACGGCCTCGGGAGCGTTCGCGAGGAAGCCGGGGTTGCTCAGCTTCCCCTCAAGACCGGCGAGCTGCTTTTCGGCGTTTGCCTTTTCCTTTGCGATGCGGGCAAGCTCCTTCTCGAAATCCACCAGCTCGGCAAGCGGCATGAGCACGCGCGCGGCGTGGGTGACGACCTCGATCGAGCCTTGCGGCGCGGGAATATCCGCGTCGGCAAGCGTTACGTCGCTTGCGGAGGCGAGCCGTTTGAAGAAGGGGACGCCGCGCTCGAAAACGTCGGTGTGCGCGGTGGCAATGGTATAATGCACCTTCTTCGAGGGCGCGACGTTCATTTCGTTGCGGCGTGCGCGGACGGCGGTGATGGCGGAGAGAATGAGCCCCATCGCCTCCTCCTCGTGCGGGAAGCTCAGGTCCGTGCGGTATTCCGGCCACTTCTGAAGCATGAGGAACTCGCCGTCCTCCGCCGTGTGCGGAAGCGCCTGATATATTTCCTCGGTAATAAAGGGCATGAACGGGTGCAGCAGCTTGAGCGTTTCGATAAGGACATAGCACAGCACGTTCTGCGCGTTGACCTTCGCCTGCTCGTCATCACCGGTCAGGCGCGCCTTGCACAGCTCGATGAACCAGTCGCAGTAGGTGTCCCAGATGAAATCGTAGACCTTCGCGCTGGCGACGCCAAGCTCAAAGGCGTCCATGTTGTCGGTGACCTCTTTGACGAGCGTGTTGAGCTTGCTCAGCACCCACTTATCCTCCAGCTCGAGCCGCTCGGGCAGGGCGACGCGGTCGATCGTCAGGTTCATCATCACGAAGCGGCTGGCGTTCCAGATCTTGTTGGCGAAATTGCGCATGGCCTCGCACTTTTCGACGTAGAAGCGCATATCGTTGCCGGGCGAGTTGCCGGTGATGAGGTTGAAGCGCAGCGCGTCTGCGCCGTATTTCTCGGCCATTTCCAGCGGGTCGATGCCGTTGCCGAGGGACTTGGACATCTTGCGGCCCTTGTCGTCGCGGACGAGGCCGTGGATGAA
>CAKTJA010000131.1 GCA_934567115.1 uncultured Oscillospiraceae bacterium | reverse complement strand
TGGTACCCCGCCTTCACGGTGATGCGTCCTTCGTCCACCAGCTCCAGCAGCGCCGCGTTCAGCTCGTTCAGCTTGACGTAGATATCAAACGCCTTGCCTGACATGCCCCACTTCTGCGCGGCAAGGTCCCGGTTTCGCAACTGCGGCAACCCGGTTGCCGCAGTCAGGTCCGTCCGCTGCCGCTCCCTGATCCCGCTCTCCTCGCGTACGGCGCGGAGCCAGACGGCGAAGGTGCGCGCCCGCTCGCTCGGCAGCCAGTCGGGGCGCTGGATGTTCGTCTCGCCCATCAGGCGGTCCGCCTCCGCGTCGCTCAGCTGCTGCACCACGCATGGCAGCGTCGTCAGCCCCTCAAGCTGTCCGATCGTCCAGCGTGTGTGTCCCGCCACGATCTCATACTCCCCGGGCAGCTCACGGTGCGGCCGCACGAGCAGCGGCGTTCGCACGCCGCTTTCGCGGATGCTCTCCCGCAGCGCTGCGAAGTACTCCGTATCCTTCCGGATGCGGAAGGTGTGATTCTCCTTCGGGTGCAGCCTTCCGACGGGAAGCTCCTGCACCTGCCCCTGTCCCGCCGGCGCGCCGCCGAGGATCAGCTCAAGTCCGTTCGGCACAGCGGCGTTCGCCGCCATGCGCTCTGCGAATGTCATCTTCATCCCTCCAAACAGTAAAAGAGCGGCGTCCATTCAGACGCCGCCCTTTCGGTCGATCTTTTATTACGCTTTTTTAAGAAGAGAAATTTCTCCCGAATGCGTTTTGACAACGGCCTCCAATGCGTCAAAGCGCTCATCCATGCGCGTCTCCAGCTCGTCCACGCGTTCATTGGTCGCCATCGTCTTTTTGATAATGGCGATCTCGTCCGCCAGCAGATTGAATTTCGGCGTTACCTCGCTCTCGATGATGACATTCATGCACTGGATCAGGTCCAGCTTCTGGTCCGCCAGCTTCTGGTCCATCCTCGCGCTCATGCGCTCCTCGGACGCCGCCAGTCTCTGGTCCATCCTTGCGCTCATGCGCTCCTCGGACGCCGCCAGTCTCTGGTCCATCCTTGCGCTCATGCGCTCCTCGGACGCCGCCAGCTTCTGGTCCATCCTCGCGCTCATACGCTCCTCGGACGCGGATATTTTTTCGTCCATGATCTTTGCGATCGCTTGCAGATCTCTTTCGTCCAGCATAATTACATACCTCGCAATCATTCGATAGTGATATTATATCTTTGACTCTGCGTTAAGTCAAGCGGCGGATCATCGTCTCAACACCTCCCTTGCAAGCTCCAGATATGTCTCTCCGATCCTGCTGCCCAGCGTCGATACACAGCTGCGCCGCTCCTTCGCGGCGGCGCTTGCCTCCGCCCGAAACGGAATTATCGTATCAAACACACGGTCGCCGAGCGCCGCGATCAGATCGTCGCGCACCGTTTGGACGCTGCGGCGACGCAGGTCGCAGCGTGTGAGCAGCACGCCGATGATCTCCAACGCGGGGTTGATCTGCCGGCGCAGCTGCGAGATCGTACCCGTCAGGTCCGCCACGCCGTTGACCGCGTACTCCTCCGGCTCGACCGGGATCAGCACGCCCGTCGCCGCCGCCAGCGCGTTCGCCGTCAGAAGGTCCAGCGACGGCTTGCAGTCGATCAGGCAGAAATCGTATCGGCCCAGCGCGTCCAGCTCTCCGACCGCGCGGGAGAGGATGCAGTTGCTGTCGGCCACGGCGGCGAGCAGGGTAGGGGCCGAGCAGAGCGACGGCGTTGCCGGGATGAAGTCCACCCGCTCCGCGTCGTTGCGGCGGATGAAGGCGTCATAGTCGCGCGGCATGCCGTAGGCGGAAAAGTAGAGCAGCTCGTTCGTGGTACTCGGCGTGTTGTCGGGCGCATAGCCGAGCGTGTCCGACAGGTTCCGCTGCGGATCGAGGTCAATGAGCAGCACACGCTTTCCCAGCCTTGCCAGCGCCGCGCCGAGGTTGATGGTGGTGGTCGTCTTGCCGACGCCGCCCTTCTGGTTGCAGATCGCGATCGTTTTCATAGCATGTTCCTCCGTATTCATATCGTTTTTTCCCAGTCTTAAAAGAGAGCGAAGCGCGGCGCCTGCTCGCGCTTCGTTGGGTTCCAAAAGCGCAAAGGGAGGGGCGCTGTCAAGCGGACCGTGGAATAAGTCCAGTCCGCAGACTGGGCCTTATGCCGCGAAAGCCGCTTTACAGAGCCTCTCCTTTGTGCCGTCTCCTTCATATGGGCATCTTGATCCTCCGGGGAATAAAGTGCCGGCAGGGCGCGGCCGCACCCTGCCGGTCCGGAGGAATGTGCCGCCCGCCGGCTTCATGCGGCCGAGGGGCGGATATCTGCAAAAAAGAAGAGCCGATCTTTTCGATCAGCTCTTCATACTGCCTGTAAATTGCTAACGGGAATGCTAACGTGCCCGATAAAAATCTCCGAATAAATCCCTGTAACGGTTAAAATCCGACTTTGCAATATGCGTATAGATCCGATTCATCGTTCCGGAATCCGCCCAGCCGCCGATCTCCATTGTGATCTTCTCGGGGATCCTAAGATGGTAGGCAAGCGTCGCGAAGCTGTGCCGCAGCCCGTGCACCGTGACGTCCGTTACCCCGGCCGTGCAGCATGCCCTGCGGACTGCCTTACGGAAGCGGTTCTGGCCCTTCAGTACGGGACCGCGCAGCTTCCGGTCCCGTGCTATGACCGCCTGAAGCTCCGGGATCAGGATGGGGACGTTCCGGGCGGATGAAATATTTTTGTTCTGCTTTTTATTCACATAGCAATTGTTCTCATCCTTGACAACGGAACCGCGAACCCTGATGAACTCCGGCTTCTCCGGAATGTCCTCCCAGCGCAGAGCTGCGATTTCCGACATTCTCAGCGATGAGAGCGCCAGAAGCGCCGGGACGGCAAATTCTTGGTCTTCTTTTATTACGGCGATAAATTTTTTGATCTCCTCGGGTGCGAGGAACGCCGTATTCGATCTAACAGCCTGAGACAGATGGACGGCAGGAAGCTCGATCTTCCCCGGGAAGGTCGGTCTTTCTTTATTCTCCCGCAGATACGCATCGTCCAGCAGCTTGACGGTGGCAGAGCCCGTCTTTCCTACCGATTCAAACGCCTCGATAATATCGCTGTACTCCGTCGTCTCACCGTTGACGGTGACGCTGACCACGCCGGCTTCGTTCGCCAGCGGGGCGACCCCGTCCTCCGGCGCGGCGGCGTCCTCGCCGATGGCGTAAGCGTCGTCCGTGCCGCCGTCCGCACCCAAGGCCGCACCCGTCTCCACCGCCAGCAGCGGCGCCGGCAGAAGCGACAGGCAGAGCGCGAGGGCCATAAACAGACTCAAAGCTCTCCTTTTCATAGCATGATTCCTCCTCAAACTCAAACCTGTCCGGGTTGTCGAACGCCCGGGCAGATTGTATTTTGTCCGTCCGAGCAAAGCGGCGCTTCCCGCTTTGCTCACGATGTCCTGACCGCCGTGTTCCCTCCGTTCGTCGGTCGGAAAAGCGGCCAAAGTTTTCTAATTATTATACCATGAATTTTCAAGTTTTTGTAGGCCCCAATGGGCTGAATTTACTGAATTTTCAGCGCATATAAACCCGGTGAAACTCAAACGGATAGTAACAACATAGTAACACGCTATCACACCCGTTTTGCGTAGTCAAGGGAAATCCAACCGGCACCGCTTTTCAGCTTGCCCCATTTGGTGGCCCCTGTGCCGGTGCTTTCCTCCACAATGGTATAAACACCGGGCTTAATGAAGCCATTCTTCCCGTAGTTAGTGCCGGGGCCTTTTCTGATATACAAATCAGAAATTGTCACCCGCACCAAATAAGGCGTTGCTGTGCCCCCTGTGCCGCCGCCTGTGGGCGTTTCTGTGGCCGGGGGTGTAACTATCTCCCCATTGCCGGAAGAATCGCCCTGAAGCCGCCTGTTGACTTCTGCGGCAATTTCCCCATGGCGGTTATACAGGTAATCACCCGGACAGGCTTTGTTTGCAAAGTCCCGATGAACAGTCATGTTGCACCCGTTCAGGTGGTTCACACGATCATTCTTGTTCGTACTCCACACCAGCTTCTTGATCCCGTTGCGGCGGCAAATATCTTCCACCAAATCCAACAAAGCGGCATAAGCCTGATCTGTAACAGCGTATGGGTCGGTTAGCACAAACAATGTAAATATAGTTTCACCTGTAGACAAGAGAGTATTTTATATGCCGCCATCCCCTCACACAGCACTGTTATTGAGCCGGCGGCAAGCGTATCACTGTGAAGAAAAGCAAAACCATCCCCCTCGACGGAACGCACGATTCCGCCGAGGGGGATGCCCCATTTCACTCATTGTCAGCGCATCGTCGCCAGCTTGCGGATCAACTCGCCGCCGTACTTGTACGCCGCGAGGTAGTCCATCGTCGCATCG
>CAKTJA010000130.1 GCA_934567115.1 uncultured Oscillospiraceae bacterium | reverse complement strand
CTCCATTCTGGACGCACTACGTGTTATCCGACAGGCGATTTTACTTTACATATAGCAAAAAACATGACGATTTGTCGATCTCACGAAGAGGTTCGACCCTTTGCACGCGTCAGCCAGTCGCGCCCCTCCGTGAAGCGGGCGACGACGAAGGAAACGGCGTAGTCCCCGGCGGCGTTGACCATGGTTGCCGGCGGATCGACCAGATTCCCGATGGTGACCGCGATGGGGTAGGCGACCGCCATCTGTCCCGGGAAGAAGAGTGAGCAGATGATGTACTCGGCGATGTAGCCTCCGCCGGGGATG
This sequence comes from uncultured Oscillospiraceae bacterium, assembly GCA_934567115.1. Classification (GTDB taxonomy): domain Bacteria; phylum Bacillota; class Clostridia; order Oscillospirales; family Oscillospiraceae; genus Hominicoprocola. The sequence continues at coordinate 4,111 of CAKTJA010000130.1, read as the reverse complement.
CCGCTCATGGCGACGGACGAGAACACCGCCACGCCCAGCACGCGGAGGAACAGGCCGGTCCCTTCAAACGGGAGGCCGAACACGCCGAAGAGAAAGGCGACCTTGAGAACGCAGCTGAAGCACGAGCCGTCCATGTGCATCGTTGCGCCGAGCGGCAGTACAAGGTCGCTGACCTCATGGGGAACGCCGCTTTTTTTCGCGGCCTCCATATTTGCCGGGATGCTTGCGACCGATGAACAGGTGCCGAGCGCCGTCACAGCGGGGCGAAGTATGTTCTTCCGCAGAACGCGTACGCCGTCCGCCCCGCCGCCGAGACGGGCGAGAAGGGGAAAGGCAATAAATGAATAGACAAAGCACAGCGGATAGTAGGCGAGCATGGCGCGCCCATAGGCTTCGGTGATCTGCGGGCCGTAGGTCGCGACCATGGAGGCGAAGAAGCCGAAAAAGGCGATGGGAGCGTATCGGCTGACCAGAGACACCATTTTCAGAAGGCACACCGTTGCGTCGTCCAGAACCTTTGCCGTAACGGTGTTCGGCCCGCCGCACGCGGAAACGGAGAAGCCGAAGAGCAGGGAGAAGACGATCAGCGGAAGCATGGCCCGACGGGAGAGCAGTGCGGAGAAATCGTTGACGGTGAAGAAATTGACGATCAGCGTGGCAAGAGAAGCCGGGTCGTCAACCGCTCCCGCCGCCGCGTTCGTCCATGGCGAGAGCACCGGCGGAAAGACTCGCACGATCACGAGCATGATGCCGGCGGCGAGCAGCCCCGTGACGACAAACACCGTCAGGGTGACGCCCATGATTTTTCCCGCCTTGCGGCGGGAGCGCATGTTTGCGATGCTTCCCGCCAGAGAGCAGAACACCAGCGGCACGACAAGGCAGAACATCATGTTGATGAACACCGTGCCGAGCGGCTCCAGACAGACGGCTCCCGGCCAGACGGCGCCGACGGCACAGCCGGCCGCCATGCACAGAAGCATTGCGGTGAGATAGCCATAGTTTTTCCAAAACGATTGGGTCATAAAAAGCCCTCCGATCTTTGCAGATTTGCGTCTACCCCTATTCATAGCGGAAGACAGGCTCGAATATGACCGTAATTTTAAGGTTCCGCACGAAAAAGAGGGGACAGACCCGACGGACTGTCCGCAACGCCGTGCATCAGCCGACAGGCATGGACGCGGTTTTATCGGGACAAGGGCGGGGCGCTCCCCAAAAGCAGATTTTAAGGGCCGGGGCATTATGCCCCGGCCCCCGGTCAAATGATGTTTGTCCGCGCCGACTGCGGTTGCATCGCACCCGGTCGTCAGCCCCTCTGCCTCGGAGGATGCGCCGTCAGCGCTCAAGGCAGAAGTACTTCAGAAGGCGCTGTTCGCCGTAGATAAGATCGTACTGCATGGTGCGCTGCGCGTCAAGTGTCTGCACGCAGTCCTCCGGAATGTCGCTGTGGGCGGAGCCGTCGGCGGCGACAAGGAGGCGCGGGCGGAAGAGCAGATAGCTCCCGCCGACCGTTTCACTGAGCCAGTGGAAGTAGGACGAGCGGCGCAGCCCGGCGCGGGCAAGCGTGTTCGCGCCGAGAAGGACAGAGCTTTCCGTATGGTCCGGCGCGGGGGAGCTTTCATAATTCGTCCAGATCAGGTAGTCGGTCGAAAGCATTTCCATCAGCTCATCGGCGGACCATTGCAGGGAATCGACGGTCGAAACGCTCCCGAGCGTGGAGTAGAGCGTGGAAGCGTCGGAGAGGATCATCGACGGAAGATGGTCGCCGTAGAAAACGAGCATGACCGGCTCGCCACAGTCTGAAAAATAATCGACCAGCCTACCGAGCGCCGCGTCGGCGTGGTTCAGACCGGTGACCAGCGCGCCGAGCACCTCGCGCTCTCCGTCGCTCAGGCTGTTGCAGGTGAAGTCCGGCTCCTGTGCGCCGGGGTATTTCCCGGCGTTATACGGCTGATGGTTTTCCATCGAGGTAATCTGCATGAATACGGGCGAGCCGGGTTCGCGCCGCTCAAAGCGGCGGATGACCTCGTTGACAAGCGTATCGTCCGAGACGTACGACCCGCTGAAATTGACGGGAGTTTCAAAATCGTCCGAAAAAACGACCGTGTCAAAGCCGAGCGACGGCATGACGGCGGCGCGGCGGTAGAGCGCCGAATTGTGCGAATGGATGTAAAAGGTCTGATATCCGCTGCCGCGCGCGTCGCGTACAACGGACGGAATATTTCTGTATATGTCGCCGTCCCTCCGATAGAGGGCGGTGAGGGCGTCCGACTCCCGGAGAAGGCTCCCGCTCAGTCCGGTGAGCGTTTCAAGCTCCACATTGCCGGTCCCGCCGGCGTAGGTGCTTGAGAGGAAGCGGCCGTTGGTGCAGGTTTCGCCGAGTGCATGGAAGTTGGGGAGCGGGTCGCTCGAAAAGTCGATGCTCTCAAGCCTTGTAACGTCAAAAAAGCTTTCGGAGAGGAACATCAGGATATGAGGGCGGACCGCTCCCTCAGCCGAGGCGTTTTCACCGTTCTGCCGCTGCGAGAGATAGAGGGCGTTTTGCAGACGGTTGAGCGTGTCCGAATCGTAAGCGGAATAATCCTCGTTTTCCCCGGCGGCGTAGGCGGCGTACAGCCCGAGGATCGGGCCGCAGCGCTCAAGCCGCTCCTCCTGCGACGCACAGTCGGCGGTCAGCGCGGCGATCCGGTCAAGGAGAATGCTGCTGCCGAAGAAGCAGACGAGCAGCGGGAGGGAGAGCGACAGAAGCGCCATGGCGGCGGGGGAGCAGCGCTTTTTCGGGACACGTGTGCGAAAAAACGGAGCAAGCGCGGCCGGCAGGGCAAACAACGCAAGGGCGCGCTTCGTCACGGCGGAGAGGCTGATCTGCGGCATGGCGTAGGCCGCGACGTCCCCGAAGCTCGGAAGCAGCGAGAGGTCGCTGAGCATCAGGGGAAAGCCGTTGATCAGCGTCTTGTAATAGTTGACGAGGGTGAGCAGAGCGGCGAAGGCGGAGCACAGCAGCGTGGGGAGCGCATAGCCGCCGAACAGCACGCGCAGCAAGAGCTGCACCGCAGCGAAAAACAGCCAGAAGAAAAGCGCGCTTTCCCCATGCGCGAGAAGCCAGCGCCACGCCGCGTCGAAATCCTGCATCGTGACGGCCTGAGACAGAAAAAGCAGAAGAAGCGGGAAAAGAACGCAGAAGATCAGATGCCCCGCAAGCTCCCGTATCAGAGAGAGCGGGCGGGCGGATTTTTCCGCTGCGGACATTCACGGCACTCCTTTCCAAGACTCGAATTGCGGCGGCTTTTGCGCCGGGGCCGCATGCCGGCATGAAAAAAGAGACCCGCCGCGCTTTTCGACCGTTTGCACGGGACGTGAAAAGCGGCTGAGATCACAGGGCAGACCGCCCAGCGGATATTATATCATTTTTTGCTCTCCATGCAAGTGCCATTTTCTTTCAGAATACGGTGGGCGGAGCAATCAAAAGCCGCGTTGGACTGCGGATCGGCGGCGCAAAAAGGGGAGGTTCTTTCAAAGAGAACCTCCCCTTTAGAACCCAAAGAGAGCGCAAGGAGCCTCTCCTATGGTTATTTCACTTTGGCGGAAGATTTTCCGGCGCGAAATCAATGCACTGGTTGATAAAGCCGCTTCTGCTCAGATCATACCTTGCGGCTGCGCCTCCTCGACCGGCAGGGCCACCTGCGTGATGAACTTCGCGGGATCCTTGTGCTGCGGCGGACCTTCCATGTAAATGCGGCGGAGCGTCCCGCGCGGCGTGAGACCGTGCTCCCGCGCATGGTCGAGGAGCCGCTGCGCCACAGCGGGAAGCTCCTCATACGAGCCATGGTGATAGAGACTGAGGGCCTGTGTCGCCGGCAGCGTCTCCACATGCTCGCCCCGGCTCTCCGGCGGGACGGCCACGCAGAAGGAGATCTCGTCGGGCCGATCAAGGGGCGACTCCACAAGGTACATCCGCTGCGTGATGTCCGTGCCGTAGCGCCGCATGCCCTCCAGCGCGGTGGTGCGGAGCAGCGTCGTGCGCTCTGCCACCGTGGGCGCTGTGCAGACACGGCGGTAAACGGTCTGCTGCGGCAGACGGATGAGCTTCACCTGCGGCGGCTCCGCGTTAGAG
>CAKTJA010000129.1 GCA_934567115.1 uncultured Oscillospiraceae bacterium | reverse complement strand
GGAGACCTATCAGGCCCTCTCCCGCCACCCGAACATCGTCGGCGTAAAGGAGGCGTCCGGAAGCTTCGCGCTCATTCAGGACACACGGAATCTCTGCGGCGACAGCTTCCATATCTGGTCCGGGAACGACGAGGACACAGCCGCCGTCTGTCTCCTCGGCGGCGTTGGCGTGATCTCCGTCGCCGCCAACATCATTCCGAAGGAAATGCATGAGCTGACCTCGCTGTGCCTTGCCGACCGCTTTGCCGAGGCCGGGCGTGAGCAGGTGCGGCTCTCGCCCCTGCTCCGCGCGCTCTTTTCCGAGGTCAACCCCATCCCGGTCAAGACGGCGATGGCGCGCATGGGACTGTGCAGCGAGCATCTGCGTCTTCCCCTGTGCGAGATGGGCGGGCAGAACCGGGAGCTTCTGTTCGCCGCAATGGACCGCTTCGGCCTGACGGCGCAGAGCGGCCCCCGGTCCTGAGCGTCTCTTTGTCCGGAAAGCGCCCCGAATCAAGTCTCAGCAAAGCAGTATGGAGAATTTCCGTTTCCGGAAATTCTCCATACTTTTCACGGCAAAAGCAGCCGTTCTCCTCTATTTTGTCCGCTCCACAAGCGCCACGGCGTGCGCCGCAATGCCGCGCCCCTCGCCCGTAAAGCCAAGCCCCTCCTCCGTGGTCGCCTTGACGCTGACGCACGACGGGTCAATGCCGAGCGACCGCGCGATATTTTCCGCCATTCGCGCACGATAGGGCGAAAGCTTCGGCGCCTGCGCGAGGACCGTCGCGTCAAGGTTGACGATCCCGAAGCCCTCGGTCCGCAGCCGGCAACCCACCTGCTCCAGCAGGACAAGGCTGGATATCCCGCGCCATGTCTCGTCCGAGTCGGGAAACAGCATGCCGATGTCCCCCAGCGCCGCCGCGCCGAGCAGCGCATCCATGACCGCGTGCGTCAGAACGTCGGCGTCGCTGTGTCCGAGCAGACCCTTTTCGAAGGGAACGCTCACCCCGCCGAGGATCAGCGCCCTTCCCTCGACCAGACGGTGAACGTCGTAGCCGTGACCGATCCGCAAATTCGTCATTCGATCTCTCCCAGTTCCTCACGCCGCCGCAGGATCGCCTCTGCCACGAGCAGGTCCAGCGGCGTGGTGATCTTAATGTTCTCCTCATCGCCGTCCGTCAATCGGACCTCCTTGCCGATCCGCTCCACGGCGGAGCAGTCGTCCGTCAGCTGCACACCGTCCGTCAGAGCGGATTGCAGCGCGGCGCGAAGCAGCTCCGCGTCAAACACCTGCGGCGTTTGCACGGCGAAAAGCGACGCGCGGTCCGGAGTCTCCCGGACCGTATGGTTCTCCGCGATCTTCACGGTGTCGTGCACCGGAACGGCCGGGGCCGCAGCCGCAGTCCGCGCCGCAGCCGCCACCGTCGCGTCGATCAGCTCCGGCGTGACAAGCGGACGCGCGCCGTCCTGCACGGCGATCAGCTTTGCCTGCCGGTTCGCCTCCAGCGCGGCGCGGAGCACCGACTCCGTCCTCGTCGCGCCGCCGACGATCACCTTCACCGGCTTCTCTATCCCGCAGTCCCTGCAAATATCCGCGTAGGCCATCAGCTCCTCCTCGCGGGCAGCGATCACGATCTCGTCGATCGACTCCGCTCGGGCGACCGCGCAGAGCGTGTGCGCGATGACGGGCCGTCCGTCAAGCGGAAGCAGGAGCTTGCTCCCCTGCGTGCCCATGCGCGTCGAGTTCCCCGCCGCAGCGATGACCGCCGTGCAGAAGGGCCGCTCCGTCGAAGCCTCCCTTCCCCCAAGCAGCGCACGAAAAAGCTTCTTCATGCGCTCTCTCCCGCCATCATCGCGGCGTTGACCCGCGCCTCCGCGTCGGAATATTCGATATTTTGCGCCAGCACGATCTCCGAAAGCAGGATCTGCTTGGCGTTGTGCAGCATTTTACGCTCGCCGGTGGACAGTCCGCGCTCGCCGTCGCGGAACATCAGCGCCTTGATCACGCAGGATACCTCCGTCAAATTGCCGCTTTTGATGCGGTCCATATTTTCCCGATACCGATGATTCCAATTGGTTGTCATATCCGCCGCCAGCTTCGGCATCTGCGCAAGAAGCTCGTCTATCGCATCCGCCCCGGAGATCGCGCGGATGCCGATCATATCGCTGTTCTCCGTCGGGATCTTCAGCGTCAGACCGGAAACGGGCATCTTGAACACGTAAAACCGGACCTTGTCCTTCCCGACCCGTTCCTCCACAATGCTGTCGATCACGCCGGCGCCATGCATCGGATGCACGATCTTATCTCCTACCTGAAACACTTTATGCCCGCCTCCCGTCAAATAGTATGAATAACCGATATTTTTTGAAAAATAATTGAAAAATTTTCCAACTTTTCCTATATACATTATATCCCAACGATTTCTATTTTTCAAGTTTTTTCTTCAATTTTTACAGAAAGCGGCTTGAATCCTTCGATTTTTTCAAAAAAGAGAGCGGCTGCGTGAGCCGCTCTCTTCCGAAAGCCGATATCGTTTAGCGGCTGCTTCTCCGCCAGATATGCATTTTTTCCGCATCTGCGATCAGCTGCTCGCGGAAATCCGGATGCGCGATGGAGATCAGCGCCTCCGCGCGCTCCCACGTGCTCAGCCCCTTGAGGTTGACCATGCCGTACTCCGTAACGATATAGTGTACGCACGAGCGCGGATCGGTGCAGATGGAGCCGGGCGTGAGCGTCGGGACGATGCGGCTCTTAACGCTGCCGTCCTTGCCCGTGACCGTCGAAGACATGCAGATAAAGCTCTTGCCCCCGTTGGAAAGATACGCGCCCATGGCAAAGTCGAGCTGACCGCCGGTGCCCGAGATATGCTTGACGCCGGCGGACTCCGCGTTGACCTGACCGAACAGGTCGCAGTCGATGGCGTTGTTGATGGAGATGAAATTGTCGATCTGAGAGATCACATGCACGTCGTTGGTGTAATCGACCGGAGCGGCCATCACCTCCGGGTTCCGGTCCATGTAATCATAAAGCTTCTGCGTACCGGCGGCAAACGCGTACACCTGACGGCCCTTGTCGAGCCGCTTGTGCCTTCCCGTGATCTTGCCGGCCAGCGCCATATCCACAAACCCGTCGACGTACATCTCGGTATGAACGGAAAGGTCCCTGAGATCGGACTGCGCGATCATCGAGCCGATGGTATTGGGCATGCCGCCGATGCCGAGCTGAAGGCATGCGCCGTTCGGGATCTGCGGGACCACCAGATTCGCGACCGCCTTATCCACCTCGGTCGGCTCTCCGCCCGCACCGAGCTGCGCGATCGGAGGATTCTCCCCCTCCACGACCATATCAACGTCCGCAAGATTGATCTCGCAGCCGGTCAGTCCGTAGACCCACGGCAGATTCTCATTGACCTCGACGATCACGGTCTTGGCGCTGGCAAGCATATCCGCCAGATGCGAGCAGGCGAGCGAATAGCTGAAATTCCCGTGCTTGTCCATCGGCGTGACCTGAAGCATGGCGACGTCCGTGCGTATGTTCCCGTCACGGTAAAACCGGGGCAGCTCGCTGTAGCGCATCGGCGTAAAGTACCCCATGCCCTTGGCGATGATCTTGCGGTCGACGCCGCTGCAATGCCATGCGTTCCATGTAAAATGCTCACCCGCGTCCTCTGCCTTGCAGATCTCGGGCATCCACATCGTCACGCCGCCGCGGACCTTAACGTCCCTCAGCTCGCCCTGTCGGGCGGCAAGCGCCTTGTCCAGCGTATAGGGGTGATTGGTGCACCAGCCGTAGTCCACCCAGTCGCCGCTCTTGACCACCTTGACCGCTTCCTCGGCGGTGGTCAACTTCTTTTGGTAGAGTTCCTGAAGATTCATGGTTGGTCTCCTCCTGATTTAAAAATAGCGGAAACCGTCCCGACTGCGGACGCCGTCCGCTCCGTCGGTGCTCCGCAACGGTTTTCTCTCTTTTGAGCCGCTCTCCGCCGACCGGCACAAGCCGCACCGCCTTTTTCGGCCCTTCCGATATTCATCTTTCCCTCAAGCCTTCTGTGCGCCGCCGCAGGTCCGCGCACAGTCCGGACATTTGACGGCGCTTTCAAAACCGGACTGGCGGCGGTCAGCCCGAAAAGCCGTGTTTTCCCTTGTCTATCGAGGGTATTGATTTATGATACCACATTTTTCCGCTTTTGAAAAGTCCCATTTGCGGGTAAGGCGCGGGCCTCCCCTGTCCGACGCCGTGAAAACGTAAAATCAGCCGAAGAACGTCTGATCCAAACGTCCTTCGGCTGATAAATTGTATGGTCCGGATAAGCCCGCCCCGGCACAGCCGCAGCCGTGCGTCAGTCCGCCCTATCCGTTTTCACGCTCACTGCGCGTCGAAGCCCTGCTCCTCGCCGGCGTCCTCCCCGGAGGGAGCAAGCAGCGCGCGGATGCTCAGAGAGATCTTCTTC
>CAKTJA010000128.1 GCA_934567115.1 uncultured Oscillospiraceae bacterium | reverse complement strand
GCATCGCGGCCATCGCCCATGTGCTGACGCTCGGCGCGTCGTCAAAGGCGGCAAGCGCCGCGGACTTGTCTCCGCCGAGATCGCGCCCCTTCAGCTTTGCATAGCGGTACAGGATCGCCGCAAGCTGCTCGCGGGTGATCTCGTCGTTCGGGCCGAAGGTCTTATCGTCGTAGCCGAGAACAACGCCGTTTTCAGCGGCCCATGCGACCGCGTCCGCGTACCACGCATCGTCCGCCACGTCCTCAAAGTCCGGACGTCCCGCAGCCAGCGTACCCGCCACGCGATAGAGGATCGTAACAATCTGCGCACGGGTCGTCACGCCGCTCGGGTCGAACATTCCACCGGGAACACCCTGCATCAGACGGTTCTTCACGCAGAAGTGGATGCCGTCATGATACCACAGCTTCAGATCCAGATCTCCGAACACATAGGCCGGGCAGGTCGCGTCGCGCGGGCAGGTCTCGTGCGAAACATCGTGATCGCTGTCGGAGCCGTTCTTCTCAGGGTCGTTCTCTCCGGAGCCGCCGCCCGGGGTGTTCCCTCCGGGGGTATTCCCGCCGGGAGTGTTTCCTCCGGGGTTGTTGCCGCCGTTGTCCGTCCACCTCGCGTAAAGCGCGCGCAGACCCGTATCCGTTACGGTCATATCCTCCGTGATCCGCTCGCCGCCCTCCTCAGAGGTGAACCAGCCGTCGAAGCTTGCGCCGTCCGCGCTGAGGGTGGGAAGGCCGGCGTACCTGCCGCCCTGCCACACGCGGATGCTCATCGTGGTGTTAACGCCCTTATCGTCATACAGCATCACATCGAACCAGTTCGACGACCACACCGCGTAGAGCGTCAGATTTCCGTTCTCTTCCGCAACAAGCGGAGACACGACCTCCGCACCCAATTCAAACTCCGCCGCTGCGGCGTTTTCGCTGCGCGCCCAGCCGATCAGCACAAAGCCTTCTCTTTCGGCAAAGCCGGCCTGCGCAAGGGTGTAAAGCTTCTGGCCCTGCCCATTCTCATACAGCGTCTGGGTCTTCGTCGCGCCGCTGCCGTCGTTCGCGTCATAGGTGACCGTATACTGATAGCCGTTCGGCTCGTTCTCCTGCCAGACGGCGTAAAGCTCGACCATATCTCCCTCGGCCTGCGCAAGCGGACCGGCGGGCAGAGCGCCCAGCTCGTAATCCACACCGCCTCTGGCGGTCTCAGACCAGCCGGCCAACGTGCTGTTGCTCTTTGTAAAGCCGACGTCCACTACGGTGAACAGCTCAACGTCCTGCCGGTTCTGATAAAGGGTCTGCGTCTTCGGCTCGCCCTCGCCGCCGTTGGGCAGGTACTTCACCTGATAGGAATAGCCTCTGTAGTTGGGTATCGCCTTCCACACGGCATAGAGGTCCACACTGCTGCCCGGATCGCACAGCGCGGACGTGGGCAGATAGCCCGGCGCGTATTTCTCATCGCCGTTAGCGGTCTCCGCCCAGCCGGACAGGTAGTAGCCGGGGTTGACGAAGCCCGACTCCGCCTCGCTATACAGCGGCTGCAGGGCCCTCACGTCCACGGTCTGCTCCTTCGTTTCACTGCCGTTGTGGTATACGACCGTATACTTTGTAAGGTCTTCCTTCCACACAGCGTAAAGCGTCAGCGTGCCGTTTGCCTCTGTAAGCGGCGCTGCGGCCTCATAGCCGGGCGCATACTGCACCGTGTCGTTCGCCGACTCCGCCCAGCCGATCAGCGTATGATACGGCTTGCTGAAGCCCAGCTCCTCCGCGTTCTTCAGCTTGTGAGCGCCCGTAACCCTCTTATACTGCACCGGCGTGCTTGCACCGTCGCCGTCTCCCGGCTCGTAAACCACGGTGTATTCAAGCTCTTTCCATTCGGCGTAGAGGTCCGTCGTCTCATCCGGAAGATCGTTAACGAGCTGCTGCTTAAGGTCATAGTGCGTGCCGCTGCCGTCGGCTTCCGTGTTCCAGCCGGTAATCTTATAGTCCGTGCGCGTATAACCGCTGCCGCCAAAAAGCGTGGGGTTCGTCCCCCGATAATACGTACGGCTTTCCACAGTTGCAGTCGCGCTGCCGCCGTTCGCGTGGTAGTTCACGGTATACCCCACCGCATTCGAAACGACCGTCACGGTGGTGTCCTGCTGAATAATGAAGGAGTCTTCCTTGACCCCCAGCACCATGGTATCGCGCATCTGCTTATATATACCGTTGGCCGACGCCGTGACCTCGGACCATGCAAGCGGGTCATTCACCTTGACGCTGAACGAAACCACCGTTCCGTGCTCGTACTTGCCGTCCGCACCGGGAGACGTGAGAAGCTCGGCAGACTCGATACCGGCGCCGGTAGTGCTGATCGTCGCCGTATAGCGTTTCTTCTCCCATTGCGCGTGGAGCTCAAGCGCACCGTCGGTATTGTAAGAAGCGCCGGGGTCATACGATATGCCGCTGCCGTCGGCTTCCGTGTTCCAGCCGAGGAAATTGTAGCCGACACGCGCGGGCGCTGCGGCGCTGATCGCCGCGGTCTGCCCCTCGATCTTCGTTCCCGTAGCAGGCATGCCCGTCACGGTATCCAATCCCGCATTTTCGTTGTAGGTGATATCCCAGGTCAGAAGCTGCTTCCACACAGCGTAGAGCGTCGTATCGGCATTGCCCATCGCAAAGGTATCGCCGGACTGGTACTGCGCGCTCGTCGCACTGGGAGACGTCGCCCAGCCAAGGAATTTGTAGCCGTCTTTTATCGGCGCGGCGCCCGGCGTCAAAACCGTCACCGTCGCGCCCGTGCGATACTTTCCATTATCCTTGGGGGCCGTACCGATGCCGCCGTTGAGGTTGTAGCTGACGCTGTACAGGCTTGCATACACCGCATGCAGCTTTGCCGTACCGCCGTCCGTCTCGCTCAGGTTCAGTCCCTTCTGTCCGCCGCTGTACTGCTTACTCGTTCCTTCCAGTTTCCAGTAGTCGAAGACCTTGTTCGCCGGCAGAGCGCTGTCCGGATGGTTCCGGATCGTCACCGACTCGCCGTAAACGCAGTCCGTCTTCATATCGGTGAATTCAGAGTCCGAAGCCCCGCCGTAATAGCGCAGCGTGTAGTTATACGCCTCCCACTGCGCATGGAGGGCAAGTCCGCTCGTGCGCAGATTGCGCGTAAGCATCTCTGTCGGATTGCCGTCCTTATCGTAATACGCGCTGCCGCCATCAAGGTTGCTTCGATTATACATGTAGTCATCGTCGCTTCTGGCAAAATAGCCGAGGAAGTTATACCCCGTACGCGTAGGGATCTTCAGCTTAGTCCCCTCTTTAGTACCGTAAACAATGTCCGCGGTACCGTCGCCTCCCTCGCCCTCCTGCTTGTTCAGGGTAATATTCATTCTCGCCACAGAGCCGCTGAGCGCGGCGCCATTTTCCGGATTGTATACTGTTTTGCTCCCCGCGTTGACCGTTGTCGTGCTGGTCGTGATCACAGTGCCCACAGCACCGTTCGAACCGCCGGAGGTCCCGCCCTTTCCGCCGGCTCCGCTTGAAATGGCGCGGCGAAAGCTGTTCTGCCCCTTGTTGTACAGGCCGAACGCGCCGGTGTGACCGTACGAGTTGGAGCCGCCGTCCGTCTTGCCCTTGCCGCCGCCGCCGGGGTTGCCAACCCTGTAGTTTTTGGTCCAGTCGCTTCTGACAAGCGCCTTGTTGGCCTCGTTATCGCTATCGCTCTTATCCGTTCCGTCGATGCCGCCGTTTCCGCCGGCTCCGCCGCCGGCTCCGCCCGTACCGCCGCTGCCGATGCTTGCGCCGTTGCCGCCGCCTCCGCCGCTGCCGCCGCTGCCGCCCGGGCCGATGCAGAAGGTAGTCCAGCCGTAATCGTCTTTTCCGCCCAGATCAAAACGGATCAGGCAGCCGGCAAGATGCTTGAAACGGTCGCTGTCTCCGTAGATCCCTTCGCCTTTTTTGCTGCTGGAGTAAAAGTTCAGGCTGTCTCTCGCCAGAGGAGGATCGATCGACTTGCCCCCCGCCGAGCCGCCGCTGCCGCCGTATGCATTGACCGTCACATCGCCGACGACATAAAGCTTACCGACGCCGCCCGCTATCTGACCGCTTGCACCGTTTCCACCGTTTGCGGCGGAGTGGGATTTTATGACAACATTATTGTTTCTATTCGTATCCTTGTTTCCGCGTATCGACAGGAAGGAGCCTGTCGTTTTGCTGGGGTACCCACTTGTATTGGGAGAGCCGCCGCTGCCGCCGGCTCCGCCGTCACTGCCGATACCGGCTCCGCCGCCTCCGGCCCCTCTGCCGCCGGCTCCGCCCGCGCCGCCATACATTTCCACGTAGTTCAGCTGGGCGTAGCTTGTGCCGTTAATGTAGACCGACCCGTTTCTTCCGGTCTTGCCGACCTCCGCGTTGTCGCCGTTTCCGCCCGTGACGTTCAGCGTGCCTCCGCCCGTGATCGTCAGGGTCGCGCCCGGGTCAA
>CAKTJA010000127.1 GCA_934567115.1 uncultured Oscillospiraceae bacterium | reverse complement strand
GATGGACGCGGAGGGCAGGGGCATTACGGTGGAGCGGGACGACCGGCTCTGCATTTTCCTGACGCTGGAGGGCCGCTGCACCGAGACGGAAAACAGCTATTTCCTTGACGGCAAAAATGAGCTGAAGGTCGGCGCGGAGCTGGTCATGGCAACAAAATATGTCAAGTGCGAGATGCGCTACCACGAGCTGCTGCGCGTGGAGAGCGCAGCGTAGAGAGGAGAGATCGGCATGCGCGGAAAAATTCTGATGGCGCTCATGGGGCTTGAGATCGGCGGTGCGGAAACGCATGTTGTCGAGCTGTCCAAGGAGCTACGCCGCCGGGGCTGCGAGGTCGTCGTCGTCTCTAACGGCGGCGTGTACGAGAAGGAGCTTCTCGATGCGGGCGTCAAGTGCCTCCGCGCGCCGCTGCACAGGCGGAGTCTGCCGCTGATGCTGCGCTCGCTGCGCATTCTGCGGAGGGTGATCCGGGAGGAGAAGCCGGACGTTGTACATGCGCATGCGAGGATCCCGGCGTTTCTCTGCGGCATCCTCCACCGGCAGATGGGCTTTCCCTTCGTCACCTCGGCGCACTGGGTATTTCACGTCAACCCCATGCTCCGCCGCCTGACCGACTGGGGCGAGCGCACCGTCGCGGTGAGCGACGATATCCGCGAATATCTGAAGGAAAACTACGGTGTGCCCGACCGGCACATCTTCACAACGATCAACGGGATCGACATTTACAAGTTCTCACCCGACGTTTCGGGGGCGGGCGTGCTGCGTGAGTTCGGCTTTACGCAGGACAGGCCCACGGTCGTCTACGTCAGCCGCATGGACGAGAGCCGTGCGCTCGTCGCGCGCCACCTTGTCGAGATCGCGCCCCGTCTGCGCGAAAGGATCCCGGATGTGCAGATCCTGATCGCCGGCGGCGGAGACGTGTTCGACGAGATCAACGCCGCTGCGGAGGCGGTCAACGCCGCCGCGGGAGAGCGCTTCGTCGTCATGACCGGCGCGCGCACCGATATCAATGAGATCGTCGCGGCGGGCGACGTGTTTGTCGGCGTCTCCCGCGCCGCGCTTGAGGCGATGGCAGGGGCGAAGCCGGTCGTAATCGCCGGGAACGAAGGCTACATCGGCCTCTTCGACGAGAGTCGGCTGCCGCTCGCGCAGGAGAGCAACTTCTGCTGCCGCGGCTGCGAGGCCGCCGCGCCGGAGCTGCTCTACCGCGACCTTACGCACGCCCTGTGCGAGCTGGACGCGGAGCAGCGCGCACAGCTCGGCCGGTGCGGACGCGAGGTCATCGGACGCTTTTACTCCGTCGCCCGGATGGCGGACGACTGCGCGCTTGCCTACAGAGAAGCCCTCGCCGAGCACAGGCGCATCCTTGTCTCCGGCTATTACGGCTTTGAAAATCTCGGCGACGACGCCATACTGCTCGCGCTGCGCGGCGAGCTGCAAAAGCACGCCCCGGGGACCGCGCTCTGCGTGCTCTCCAAGCGCCCGGAGGAGACGCGCGAGCGCTGCGGACTGGAGGCGGCGGGCCGCTTCTCCCCCTTCGCCGTGCTGCGCGAGCTCAAGCGCTGCACGCTGTTCCTCAGCGGCGGCGGCAGTCTTTTGCAGGACAGCACGTCCACCCGCTCCCTGCTCTATTACACCACCCTCATTCGTCTGGCCGCAAAGCGGGGGAAGCATGTGGTGTTCTATGCGAACGGCATCGGCCCCGTGCGCAGGGAGAAAAACCGCGAACGTGTGCGCGAGGCCGCGCAAAGCGCGGACCGTATCACGCTGCGCGACGCGGATTCCCTGCGTGAGCTTCGCGCGATGGGCGTGGCGGATGAGGCGATCGCCGTCGCCGCCGACCCCGTTTATTCGCTGCCGCGCGGCGACCGGGCGGAGGGCGCGCGCCGGCTGGCCGCGCTTGGCGTCCCGGCGGACCGCCCCATCGTCGGCGTATCCGTCCGCTTCACGAAGGGGACGGAGGGAAAAAGCGCCGAATTTGCCCGCTTCTGCGATAGGGTCGCTCAGCGGGCAAGCGTCGTGTTCCTCGTCATGCAGCAGGGAAACGACGATGCGGCCTGCGAGAGGGTGCGCGCGCAGATGACGGAAGCGTCGTGGAGCGTCTCCGCCCCGTATGACCCCAGCGGCATGATGAGCATGATCGCATGCATGGACGCGGTGGTCTCCACACGGCTGCACTCGATCATCTTCGCCGCGCACGAGCGCGTGCCGGTGCTCGGCGTGGTCTACGACCCGAAGATCGCGTCCTGCCTCTCCTCGCTGGAGATGCCGTCGGCGGGCACGCTGGACGGCTTCGACGCAGCGGCCGCCGCGGAACAGCTCGACACGGTGCTTGCGCAGCGTGAGCGGTACGCCGCCGTGCTGGAGAAAAACGTCAGCGCGCTCGAACAGCGCGAGCGGGAAAATCTCAGCTTTCTGGAGCTGCTCCCGGATTTTTAACAGCCGCATGGAAAGGCTCCGTCCGCGCGAAACGCACATGCCGGGCCGTTTCATTCGGACGCGAGCCGCCCTGTCAGGAGGAACGGTACATGTACTTTGAATACGGCGACGCCGAGCTTTCCTACCTTCGGGGCAGGGACAAGCGGCTGTGTGAGGTCATCGACCGGATCGGACACATCGACCGCGCGGTGGACACGGACCTGTTTTCGTCCGTCGCGCATCATATCATCGGGCAGCAGATCTCCACCCGCGCGCAGGCGACGATCTGGCAGCGGATGCAGGACGCGCTCGGCGAGGTCAATGCGGAGACGGTCCTCGCGGCGGGAGCGCCCCAGCTGCAATCGCTCGGCATGACCTTCCGCAAGGCGGAGTACATCACGGATCTTGCCGAAAAGGTGCGCAGCGGCGCGTTCGATCTGGAACGCGTTCAGGAAATGCCCGACGCGGAAGCCATCCGGGCTTTGAGCGCGCTCAAGGGCGTCGGCGTCTGGACGGCGGAGATGATCCTGCTTTTCTGCATGCAGCGGCCTGATATCTTCAGCTTCGACGATCTTGCCATCCGCCGGGGACTGCGCATGGTCTACCACCATCGCGTGATCGACCGGAAGCTGTTTGAGAAGTACCGCCGCCGCTTCTCCCCGTATTGCAGCGTGGCAAGCCTGTACCTGTGGGCGGTGTCCGGCGGAGCGATCCCGGAAATGCGCGACTACGCCCCCGGCAGAAAAAAATGAGCGCTCCGCCCCGCGTGCCCGGACAATTTCAAAAGGGACCGGACGTTCAGTCCGGTCCCTTCTTTATACTTTTCCCGATTTTTCGCAAATTCCGCCGAGGCTTTGCGTCCCCCTGAAAACACGCGGACAGCCGATGCTTCTCCGTCAGCGCTCGAAAAGCAGGTTCAACAGCTTGCAGCCCTCCGCAACAAAGGGGCCGCTCTCGCCCGCCCGCTCCGTATATACGCCGCCGCGCCCGGTATCAATGCGGCTGTCGTAAAGAAGATACGGGACCGGTCCACCGGCGTGTCCGCGCGTGGCGGTCAAAGTCTTGTGATCGGAGAGCAGCAGCAGCCTGTATTCCATCCCTGCGGCGTTCAGCCGCTCGGTCAGCGGCTTGACTAGTCGGCTGTCCAGCCACTCGATGGCCTGCACTTTCCCGGGAAGATCGCCGTTGTGCGTACACTCGTCCGGCGCTTCAAGATGGAGACAGACAAAATCATACTTCTTCAGGCATTCCCACGTCGCTTCCAGCTTACCCTCAAAATTCGTATCCAGCTCGCCGGTCGCTCCCTCGACCTCGACCATTTCAAGTCCGCGCAGCACGCCGATGCCGTGACACAGGGGCACGGCGCTGACGACCGCGCCGCCGCAGCCGTACTCGGCGCGGAAATCCGGAAGCTGCATCGCCTTGCCCGCCGCCCAGAACCAGATCCCGTTCGCGCCGAGCTTTCCCTCCGCACGGCGCTTTTCCGTAACGGGATGGTGCTCCAGCACGCGGTTGGCAAGGCGCATAAGATCGGTAAACGTCTCCGCCGCAGCGCCGCCGTGCGGCAGGAGCGGCCCGACCGTTTCGCCAAGGTGATCGTGCGGCGGGGTAAACGATACGCCGTCCGGACTGCAATGCCGCATCACCGCCAGCGGGCGGAAGGACGGGCTTGGCGCGATATACATCCCGGCCTTCTCCAGCGCGGCGGAAAACGCGGGGTCGCCGTTCAGTGCGGCGATCACGTCCAGCGCGTCCTGCCCCGAGATGGAGCCGGCGCTGTGGGAGAGTATGCGTTTTTCCTCAAGCGGCGCGTCGCCCGGCTCCAGCGCGACGAGATTGCAGCGCATCGCCGTATCCCCCGGCTCAAGCTTCAGCCCAATGGCGGCGGCCTCCATCGGGGAGCGCCCGGAAAAGTGCTGAAGCGGGTCGCACCCGAAGATGGACAAAATCGCCGTCTCACTGCCGGCGGGAAGCGGCTCGGGACAGTTGACCGTGCTGCCGACAACGCCGTGCGCGGCAAGGGCGTCGATGGTCGGAATATCCG
>CAKTJA010000126.1 GCA_934567115.1 uncultured Oscillospiraceae bacterium | reverse complement strand
GGGTTCGAATCCCGTACGGGTCACCATCTGCGGGCGTAGCTCAGCTGGTTAGAGCGCATGCTTCACACGCATGAGGTCACTGGTTCGAGTCCAGTAGTCCGCACCAGAAAAGGAAGACACGCTTTTGCGTGTCTTCCTTTTTTTGATGCAAGCCCGCGTCAGCGGGCTTATCCTGCGAAGAGATTAAACATGCGGGACGCACCTGATGAGGGCCTTTCCTCGGATTTGCGGGAAGAGCGCCGGGGTGCGGTGACGGAACCGGCAGCCGACGCGGAAGATGCCTGTTCATTTCCGTCCCCCTGCCCCTTGACGGTCCGATTAGTCGGAACAGGCGCGGAATAAAGATTGCCTTTTGCGATTGGTTATGGTATAATTTCTCACGATACAAACCAATAATTGGGAGCTTTAAAAGAAAATAATTTTTAGGAGAGGCTATGTTATGATTCGCTGGACGGACCCTGAGTTTGCTGAGGGGGCGGTTTAAGGCCACCTTTTTCCGCGATGACGAAAAAAAGGATGAACTGATTGTTTATGCAAATACCGACTGTCCTGACTTTAAAGAATGTGCCGAGAAATGTGTGGACGCCTTGAACCATCTGGATATGTCTGTGATCAAGGAAATTTGCGAAGGACTTATCCGGCACGCAAAAGAGAGCGACGGGTTTGAACTGCCCGCGCTTGATGACCCTCTTGATATATTAGATTACTGGTGGTTTGTGGCGCTGTATGTGGATATGGAGAACAAAGAAGATAAAGTTGGCTACGTCGTGGAGGGCGAAGGGGAGTGGGACGGTCTTTCCGGCTTCGTCATCAACGACGGACATGTGGTTTATGCCGGGTCCGATTTTCTGGAATATGTGAGAAATCCATACTGAATTTCAGTTTATCGGTCTAATAAGGGTCAATAACAGGGCGGCGGGGATATGTGTTGACTATCCCGCCGCCCTGCTTGCGCTGCGGGACTGTCTGGGGCTTCCTGCTTTCTATAAAAAATGGCCAGCAATTTATTACCCATGCTGAATCAAGAACGGCTGGGCCTTCAGAAAGGACAAAAACGCTCGTGCCGCCGGGGAGAGGTCGGGCAGCGACGCGATGCCGATCTCCACACTCTGCGGCGGATCAAGCGGCAGGATGCGGACGCTGCCTGACCACGCGCGCCCGTTGATGGCGTTGTTCATGCTCAGTCCCAGCCCGGCCTCGACCATCGAGTAGGTCGCAAGGGAATCCATTGTGGAGAATTTGAGGTTCGGCGTTACGCCGCAGCGCGCGAAAACACGCGCGTTGTCGATGTCCTTGTCGGGGTAGGTCTCGATATACGGCTCCTCAGCAAACGCCGTGACCGGCAGAGCGGAGAGCGTGGAGAGCGGATGACCGGCGGGCAGCCATGCGGTCATTTCGTCTCGCAGAATGGGCAGCCAGTCGTGATCTCCCTCGCGCTCGCTGATGATGCAGAAGTCGAGCCGGTGCGCGTTCAGCTGCCCGAGCAGCTCCGTGCTGTACCCGCCGCGAAGCTGCACCTGAATGCCGGGGTAGCGCGCATGGAAGTCCGACAGGATGCGCGAGAGCGGTGCGTAGAACGCGCTGTATGCCGTGCCGACCGTGACGGCGCCGATATCCAGTCCGCGCAGCTGCGCGGAGAGCTGTGCGCAGCTCTCGCCCGCGTGGAGCAGCTCGCGGATGGAGGGCAGCAGCTTTTCGCATGCACCGGTCGGGCGCACGCCGCTGCGCTCCCGCAGAAGCAGCGGGAACCCGTTTTCCTCCTCCAGCGCCGCGATCATGCGGCTGATGCCGGAGGGCGTGTATTGCAGCTTCTCCGCCGCAGCGGACAGGCTGCCGGTCTCGATGGCGCAGACAAGCGCGCGGTAACGGTCGAGCTCCATAGCGTTCTCCTTTGCGAAATCGTCAAGGATAATTTGATATATTATCAGTTTACGCAAAGTATAGCGCGGTGGTATGCTGTTGTCAAATTCTTTGAGACAGGTGATCGAATGGCACGCTCCTACGACCTCACAAGCGGCAGCATCCCGCAGCACCTGCTGCGTCTTGCCGCACCGCTCATCATGGGCAATATCCTCCAGCAGCTCTATAATACGGTGGACGCTTTTATCCTCGGCCGCTTTGCGGGCGAGCTGGAGTTTGCCGCCGTGGGCGTTGCCGGCTCGGTGATGAATTTATTTCTTTTTATGATCACGGGAGCCTGCACGGGCATCTCCGTCATCTTTGCCGAGCTCTACGGTGCGGGCGACCGGACGGCCTTCCGCCGTGAGCATTGGCTGTCGCTTTCCTTCGGCGCGTTAGCGACGGTCGTTTGCAGTGGCTTGGGCTTTCTTCTCCTGCCGCCGCTGCTGCGGCTCATTCGGACACCGGACGAGCTGGCTGGTTTTGTGACGGCTTACCTTACGATCATTCTCGTCAGCCTGCCTGCGGCGTTCCTCTACAATCTCTACGGTGCGCTGCTGCGCGCCATCGGGCGGGCGAACGCGGCGCTGATGGCGCTGGCCGCGGCGGTGACGATCAACGTCGTGCTGGACTATTGCTTTGTTGCAAGGCTTCACTGGGGCATCGCGGGCGCGGCGTGGGCGACCGCCGCCTCCCAGGCGATCTCGGCGGCGGTGTGCATTCTGTATCTGCGGCGCAGCGCGCCGGAGCTGATCTTCCGCCGCGAGGACTGCCGGATGGATCACGCATTGCTACGGAGGACGGCGCATTTCAGCTTTGTCACCGGCCTGCACCAGTCGGGCCTGTATATCGGAAAGCTGCTCGTGCAGGGCGCGGTCAACACCGGCGGAACGGACCTGATCTCCGCTTACACGGCGACGACGCGCATTGAGGGCTTTGCCAATTCGTTCGGCGACAGCGGCAGCGCCGCGACCTCCGTGCTCGTGGCGCAGAACCGCGGTGCGGGAAAGGAGGAGCGTGTGCGCGCGTCCTTTCGCAGCAGCCTGCTGCTGATGCTCGCAATAGGGCTTGCGATGTCCTTCATCATGTACGTCAGCGCAGGTGCGTCCGTCGGCTTCATG
The DNA here is from genome assembly GCA_934567115.1 of uncultured Oscillospiraceae bacterium. Taxonomy (GTDB): domain Bacteria; phylum Bacillota; class Clostridia; order Oscillospirales; family Oscillospiraceae; genus Hominicoprocola. The sequence goes on along the minus strand of CAKTJA010000126.1, from coordinate 1,453 downwards.
CTGGGCGAGTACAGCGGCGCGGCGTTTGAAAACGCACGGGATTACATGAAGTTCGTCGCGCTGTTTTATACGCTCTGCTTCACCGGCAACACCTTTGCGGGATATTTCAACGGCGTCGGCCGCGTTTCCATTCCTTTTCTCGGCGCAACGAGCCACATTGCCCTGCGCGTCGTGCTCTCATGGCTGCTGGTGGAAAAGATGGGACTGCCTGCTGTGGCGCTGGCCACCGGTCTCGGCTGGCTGCTGGTGAATACCATGTGGGCGCTCATCAAGCGCTTTTCCGCAAATACTACATTGACTGGCAGCAAACAGCGAGCATCGTGAAAACGCTCTAATCTCCTGCGCTTTCCAACAGGACGGCGATGATGATGACGGCGGCTCCGATCATTCGCAGCAGTAAATGCAGACGCCGCGTCCTTTCGCGCGTTTTTTGCTTGACGGCGGCGGGCGCGTCTGGTACAATACCATCAATTCAGCATGAAGGAGGACGTGTGCCCGTATGGATACCGACGGCGGTGACTGTCACAACAGCCGCTTGATCTGTCATCTGTTTGTAAAAGCATATCTGCGCTGCTGAGAAGCGGGGCGGACGTGCTTTTTGCGCTTATTGCGCATTTTTGACCACCCGGACAGACGACAGAAAAGGAGCTTTTTATCTTGTCTACTACAACTTGTATCATCGTTATGGCGGTGTGTCTGCTGCTCTCCGCCTACTTTTCCGCCACGGAGACCGCGTTTTCCTCCGCCAGCACCACGCGGCTTAAAACGCTTGCCGAAAAGGGCAGCGAAAGCGCCGCGCTCGCGTGCGAGCTGCTGGAGCAGTACGACCGGCTGCTCTCTACCATTTTGATCGGCAACAACATCGTCAACATCGCGGCGGCCTCCATCGGCACGGTGCTCTTTGTTCGGCATTACGGCGACGCGGGCGCGACGATCTCCACCGTGGTGGTCACGGTGGTGGTGCTGATCTTCGGCGAAATCTCGCCCAAAAGCATCGCCAAGGACTGCGCGGAGCGCTTCGCCATGTTCTCCGCGCCCATTCTGCGCGCGCTCATCTGGATATTGATGCCGCTCAATCTGCTCTTCTCCCTCTGGAAAAAGCTGCTGGCGAAGGCGTTCCACCTGAACGGCGGAAGCAAAATGTCGCAGGAGGAGCTGCTGATGTTCGTGGACGAGGTGCAGCAGGGCGGCAGCATCGACAGGAGCGAGGGCGAGCTGCTGCGCAACGCCATCGAATTTTCCGAGCAGCAGGCGAAAGACATCCTCATTCACCGCGTGGACCTCGCGGCGCTGCCGGTCACGGCGAGCCAGGAGGAGACCGCCGCGCTATTCAGCAGCACCAAGTATTCCCGTCTGCTGGTCTATCAGGATTCCATCGATCATATCCTCGGCACCATCCACCGCAAGGACTTTTACGTCGGCTGCGGCGTGACCGACAAGCCGATCGCCGAGC
>CAKTJA010000125.1 GCA_934567115.1 uncultured Oscillospiraceae bacterium | reverse complement strand
CGGCATCGTCTACATCTGCGAAACGCTCTCGGACATCATTCAGGTCGCCTACTTCAAGGCGACGCACGGCAAGCGCTTTTTCAGGATGGCGCCGCTGCACCATCATTTTGAGCTGTGCGGCTGGAGCGAGGTCAAGCTGGTGACGATCTTTACGATCGTTTCGGCAATTTTCTGCACGCTTGCGCTGCTCGGCGTGATGCAGAGATATCATTTCTGACGATCCGTCCGGCGGAGGGGAGGCCGTCCGCCGGAGGAAAACGCCGCCGCAACGGGCGGCAGGGACAATGAAAACAACGGGAGGTGGAGAAATATGACGCGGGAGGAACGCGAGCTGCGGCGCGAGCAGCGCGAACATATGAAGAGAATGGAAGCCGTCGCGCGTGAGGCGGGGCGCGGTCCGATCGACGTGCCGTTTCTCCTTCTCGTGCTGCTGCTTACGGGAATTGGACTGCTGATGCTTTTCTCCGCCAGCTTTCCCTACGCGTACTACAAGACCGGGCGGCCGACCTACTACTTTACGCGTCAGGCGGTCTTTGCGGCGATGGGCTTTGCCGCGATGCTCGTGATCGGGCGCATCAACTACGCGCGGTTTCGCGGCGTGGCGAAGATCGCGCTGGCCGTGTCGATCGCACTGCTGATCCTCGTGGTCATCCCGGGCGTCGGCATCACGAGCCATAACGCGACGCGCTGGCTCGGCATCCCCGGAACGGAGATGCAGTTCCAGCCGTCCGAGATCGCGAAGTTCGGCGTTATCCTCTACTTTGCGGACAGCATTTCCAAGAAAAAGGATAAGATGAAGAGCATCCGCTACGGGATCGTGCCCTATGGAGCGATCCTTCTTGTCATCGCGTTTCTGATGTATCTTGAGCCGCACTTCTCCGGTATGGTGCTGCTGGTGGGGATCGGGGCGATGATGATGTTCGTCGGCGGCATCCGGAGCTATTGGGTCGGCGTCGGCGCAGCGGGGATCGCGGCGGTGTTCTACGCGTTCAGGACGGGGCTTATCACCTACAACTCCTCGCGCATCCACATCTGGCTCGATCCGCTCAATCAGGAGTGGGCGACCGACCTCGGCTTCCAGATCCGGCAGAGCCTGCTGTCCATCGGCTCCGGAGGACTTCTGGGGCTGGGGCTTGGCAAGAGCCGGCAGAAGTTCCTCTTCCTGCCGGAGCCGCAGAACGATTTCATTTTCGCCATCGTCTGCGAGGAGCTTGGACTGATCGGCGCGACGCTGATCATGGCGATCTTCGCGCTGCTGATCATCCGGGGCTACTGGATCGCGCTGCACGCGCGCGACCGCTTCGGGAGCCTGCTCGTCGTCGGCGTTGTCACGCAGATCGCCATGCAGACGTTCCTGAATATCGCGGTGGTTTCGAACTTCCTGCCGAACACCGGTGTTTCGCTTCCGTTTTTCAGCTACGGCGGAACGGCGCTTGCGATGCAGCTGGCGGAAATGGGAGTTGTGCTGAGCGTTTCGCGGCAGATGCCGCCCGGCTGAGGAGCCTTCGGGCGCTGCCTCCGCCGTGCGGCTCCGCCTGATTTTCCGCCCATGGACGGCGGCTGGGGAGGACTGGGCATGAACGTTATCTTTACCTGCGGCGGGACGGCGGGACACGTCAACCCCGCGCTGGCGCTCGCCGGCTGCATGAGGGAGAAGGACCCGTCGGTGAAGCTGCTTTTTGTCGGCGCGGAGCGGGGGCTGGAGCGCGGCCTTGTCACGCGCGCGGGCTATCCGTTCAAGACGGTCAACATATCCTCGTTTCACCGTTCGCTCCGTCCGAAGGAGCTGCGGCACAATTTTGTCTCCGTGCGCAACCTGCTTCACGCCGGGCGCGAGGCCGGCGCGATCCTCGACGAGTTTCAGCCGGACCTGATCGTCGGGACCGGCGGCTACGCGAGCTATCCGATCGTGCGCTACGGCGCGAAGCGCGGCGTTCCGACGGCGGTGCACGAGTCCAACGCCGTTCCGGGGCTTACGACCCGTCTGCTGGAGAATCACTGCGACTGCATCATGGTCGGCTTCGAGGACTGCCGCCGTTACTACCGGCACAAGGACCGGGTGGTCGTCACGGGAACGCCCGTGCGCGGAGATTTCTTCACGCGGACGAAGGACGAGGCCCGGAAGGAGCTGGGGCTTGCCGACGAAAAGCCGCTTGTCGTTTCGTTCTGGGGCAGTCTGGGGGCCTCCAATATGAACCGCCTGACGGCGGAGATGCTCTGCCTTGAAGCGGCGAAGGAGCCGTTTCATCACATCCACGCGGCCGGCTCTGCGGGCTGGCGGCTGATGCGCGGCCGGATGAGCGAACGCGGCGTTGATCTGGGCGCGCATCCCTCGCTTGACGTGCGGGAGTATATTTATAATATGGCGGTCGTTATGCGCGCCGCAGACCTTGTGATCTGCCGCGCCGGCGCGTCCACGCTCAGCGAGCTGACCGCGCTGGGCGCTCCCGCGATCCTCGTGCCGTCGCCGAACGTGACGAACCATCATCAGGAGAAGAACGCCGCCGTGCTTGCGGAGCACGGCGCGGCGCTGGTTTTGAACGAAGAGGGGCTTGACGGCAAGCGCCTGTTTACCGCGGCGGCGGAGCTGCTGCGCGACAGGGAGCGGCTGAAGAGCATGGGCGAAGCCTCTCGAAGGCTGGGCGTGCGTGACGCGGCGGAGCGGATCTGCGCGACGGTCACGGCGCTTGTGAAATGAGGGCGTCCGCCCTCAAAACATGAAAAAGTACAGGCTGTTTCTCCCCTCCCGGCGTAACGCCGGCGCACGGTGGGCGCATACTATGGGTTAGTTTGCAAACCCATGAGAGGGGGAGAAAGGTTTATGAGCTTTCTTACCGTTGAGGGCGGCGTGCCGCTGCGCGGAGAACTGACGATACAGGGCAGCAAGAACAGCGTTCTGCCGGTGCTGGCGGCGACCGTGCTCTCGCGCGGCGTCTGCGTGATCGAGAACTGTCCGCGTCTGCGGGACGTGGACGTTTCGGCGCGCATCTTACAACGGCTCGGCTGCCGCGTCCGCCGGGACGGCTCGTCGCTGGAGGTGGACGCCTCCGTGATGAACGGCTGCGAGATCCCCGACGAGCTGATGCGCGAGATGCGTTCGTCCGTGATTTTCCTCGGGGCGATCCTCGCCCGACAGGGGGAGGCGGTGCTGTCGTATCCCGGCGGCTGCGAGCTGGGGCCGCGTCCGATCGACCTTCATCTTTCCGCGCTGCGCGCGCTGGGCGCGGAGATCACCGAATGCGGCGGCGAGCTGCGCTGCACGGCGGGCGGAATGCGCGGCGCGGACATCACGCTTGCCATACCGAGCGTTGGCGCGACGGAGAACGCCATCCTTGCCGCCTGCGGCGCGGAGGGGACGACGGTGATCTGCAACGCGGCGCGGGAGCCGGAGATCGTCGATCTTCAGGCGCTTTTGCGGAAGATGGGCGCGCGGGTGAACGGCGCGGGCAGCTCCGTTATTACGGTGGAGGGCGGGCATGCGCTGCACGGCTGCGTGCACCGCGTGATCGGAGACCGCATCGTATGCGCGACCTACCTTTGCGCGGTGGCTGCGGCGGGGGGCGAGGCGAGGCTTCGCGGCGTGGACTACCGGACGGTCTCCACCGTGGCGCTTGCGCTGGCGGAGAGCGGCTGCGAGGTGAAAAGCGGGGCAGACGATATCCGGATCCGCAGCACGGGACGGCCGCGCGCGATCCGCCCGGTGAGGACAGCGCCGTATCCCGGCTTTCCGACGGACGCGCAGCCGGTGCTCATGGCGGCTCTGCTCAAAAGCGAGGGGAGCACCGTGTTTGTAGAGAATATTTTCGAGAACCGCTACCGCCATGTTGACGAGCTTTCGCGCATGGGCGCGCAGATCCGCGTGGCGGGGCGCGTGGCGGTGGTCAACGGCGTGGACGCGCTGCACGGCGCGGCGGTCAAGTGTACGGACCTTCGCGCGGGCGCGGCGCTGGTGATCGCGGGGCTTTCCGCGGAGGGCAGCACGCGCGTGACGGAGATCGGTCATATCGACCGGGGCTATGCCGCCGTCGAGGAGGATCTCGCCGCGCTGGGCGCGCGGATCAAGAGGGAAGAGGCTACATAATCAAAACGGAAAAATCGCACGGAAAAAGAGATCACAAAAGGGGAAGCGAAGCGTATGGCACGGAAGCGCGGCAAAAACCGCAGAAGACGGCGGGGGAGATTTTCCGTCCTGCTCAGGCTCTTCTGCGTTCTGCTTATCATCGGCGCGTTGATCGCGGCTCTGACGCTGTTTTTCAAGGTGCAGAGCATTGTGGTCAGCGGAAATGAACGTTATACGGACGCGGAGGTGATCGAGGCGTCCGGGATCCATATGGAGGATAATCTGTTTTTACTCAATAAATACGGCGTTACGCAGACGATTTTTGAGACGCTGCCCTACATCGAGGAGGCGGCGGTCAACCGAAAGCTTCCGGACGCCATCGTTATCACCGTGCGCGAATGCACGGCGGTCGCGGGGATC
>CAKTJA010000124.1 GCA_934567115.1 uncultured Oscillospiraceae bacterium | reverse complement strand
CTGTTGTAAAGCATTCTTGCTTTACCCTCTCCGAAGTCAATGAACCGCTCCATCTGGCGCTTGAAGCACTCGGCATTGTGGTTGATGTCCTCGGGCGTGAGCATCTTGCGCATGTCCGTGCGCCCGGAGGGATCGCCGATGCGCGTGGTCCCGTCGCCGATGAGGGCAATGGGCTTGTTGCCCGCCATTTGAAGCCTCTTCATCAGGCACAGCGCCATAAAATGGCCGACATGCAGACTGTCCGCCGTGCAGTCAAAGCCAATGTAGAAGGTCGCGTTTCCGCTGTTGACAAGCTCGCGGATCTGCTCCTCGTTGGTGACCTGCGCGATCAGGCCGCGCGCTTGCAGTTCTTCATAAATACCCATTGTTTTCTTCCTTACCTTTTCACTTGATATGCCGCGACGAGCCGCACCAGACCGTCGCGCAAAAGACTGATATTTTCATCGTCGATCCGATCGTCCTTCCCCGTCGGACAAATCGCCCTCTTCATTCCGAAGGTCCGGCCGACGGCGCAGACCGCCACGCCGTTTCGGAACGCACGATTGTCCGAGGGATGGTACACCAGACCGTCCACCTTGTTATAGCAGGTTTTCCGCTCCGTATTTTCAAAGCTTTCGTTGATCGCGTCAAGCAGCTCGCCGTTCCAGCGGGCATACTTCCCCGGAAGGATCAGGAGCTCGTCCCCGCTGCCAACGCAGTCAAGGCAGATGACCGGCTTCTCCTTCGCGCTGGGGTACTTCTTGCGAAAGCCCTTCGCCCCCTGCATGCTCGTGCTGCCGCAGTCGAGAAACACAAAGGCCGCGTCGCCGCGATAGCGGGGCGTCAGCTTCTCCGCCGTCTCCAAAAGGGCGGATACGCCGGAGGTGTTGTCATTGAGATTGCGCGTTTCCGAAGGGCCGTATCTGAGGCCCGCCAGCGCGCCGATAAGCAGCGCCACAAAAAACGGCAGCGTCAGATTCGGCGCGTTCAACGCAAACGTCACGCCGACGGAAACAACGAAGCACGCCGCAAGCGCCAGAACCGGGGTAAGCGCCTGATAAAGCGCGAAGGTCACGGGCCTTGTCGGGCAGATCAGCGGCGCAAGCGGCTCTTTCAGTCCGGTGTCGTAATGCGCGGCGAAGATCAGCTTCGCCTTCTCCGGGGCGCCCGCGACGACGTTCACCGCCCTGCCGCAGTCCTGAAGCCGCGCGTCATAGCCAAGCTCGCGCAGACAGCCGACCAGATACGCCCGCATGTTCTCCTTTTCCCGCGCCTTGCGGCGCACGGGATACTCCCTCATGATGCGCTCGGCATAGCGATTCACCGCATTCCCCCCTTTCCGCAATTTTCCATACCAAGTGTATTCTAATGCACTGCGGCGAAAAAAGCAATTCTTTTCTGCTTTGAAGCGTTAAATTCCTCCGGCCTTAAAGCTGTCCGCCGCGCTGAGCAGCTCCTCCGCGCCGAGCATCTGCGTCTGCGTCACCTGCGCGCCGCCGGTCATTCTGGCCAGCTCGGCACGGCGCCGCTCTCTGTCAAGCTGCGTCACGCGCGTGAAGGTCCTGCCGTTTTCCTCGCCCTTCTCCACGGAGAAATGCGTGTCCGCCATGGCGGCCAGCTGGGGCAGATGCGTCACGCACAGCACCTGACGGGTGCGCGAAAGCCGCGCCAGCTTCTCCGCCACGCGCTGCGCCGCGCGCCCGGACACGCCGGTGTCCACCTCGTCAAACACCATCGTCATCACCTGATCCTGCCCGGCAAGAACGTTTTTCAGCGCCAGCATGATGCGCGCCAGCTCGCCGCCCGAGGCGATCCTGTTGATGGGGCGAAGCTCCTCCCCCGCGTTCGCGGACATCAGGAAGCGCACACGGTCCATCCCGGACGCGTCCGGTTCCTTCTCTGAAAAGTCAATGGAAAACCGGACCTTGCCCATGTCCAGCTCGCGCAGCTCCCGCGCGATGCTGTCCTCAAGCGTACGGGCCGCAGCGCGCCGCGCGTCCGAAAGCGACCGCGCCGCAGCAAGCAGCTCTTCCCTCTGCTTTGCCAGCCGGTCCTGAAGCCGAAGGACGCGGTCTCCCGCATACTCGATCTCGTCAAGCTCCTTTCGGCTACGCTCCAGATAGGCAAGCATCTCCTCCTCCGTCGCGCCGTATTTCTTCTTCAGGCGATAGAGCTGGTCGGCGCGGCTCTCCACCGCGTCAAGCTCCTGCGGTGAGAAATCAAGCTCTCCCCGCATATCGCGCACCGTCTCGGCAAGGTCGTAGACCTCGGAATACAACCCGTTCAGCTTCTGCGAAAGCTCCTCAAACCGCGCGCCGAGGGTCCGTACGCCGTGAAGCGCGTCCTCCGCGCTTCTCAGCTGCGAGGCCGCGCCCGGTCCGTCGTCCCCTCCGGAGAGGGCGTGGTCCGCCGCGGCAAACGCATCCATAAATTTTTCCGCGTTGCGCAGAAGACCTCGCCGCTCAAGAAGCTCCTCCTCCTCGCCGGGGCGAAGCTCCGCCCGCTCAAGCTCCGCGATCTGGTGGCGCAGCGTATCCATGCGCCGCGCCTTTTCCGTCTCGTCCATCTCAAGCGTTTCGATCTGCTTTTCCGTCTCCCGCACGGCCTGATACCGCCGTGCGCACTCCTCCAGAAGCTCGTCCGTGCGCCCGAAGCGGTCAAGGCAGGCGCCGTGCTGCTCCTCGTCAAGCAGCTGCGTTCCGTCGTGCTGGCCGTGAATGTTCAGAAGGCTCGTCCCCAGCGCGCGCAGCTGCGCGACGGTGATCGGTCTTCCGTTCGCGCGGCAGGAGTTTTTCCCGTCCGCGTAAAGGTCGCGCTGAAGCAGGAGCACGCCGTCCTCCGGCTCGATCCCCGCATCGGTCAAAACCGGCATGGACGCGTCCACGTTGTCAAACTCCGCGCTGACAAACGCCTTCCCCGCCCCCGTCCGGATCAGGTCGCGCGAGGTGCGCTGACCGAGCACCGCGCCGAGCGAGTCGATCACAATGGATTTACCCGCGCCGGTCTCACCGGTGAGCGCGTTAAAGCCCGCGCCGAACAGAATGTCCGCGCGCTCGATCACGGCGATGTTTTCGATATGCAGCAGCCGAAGCATCGCGCTTCCTCCCTTACTTGATCATCGCGCACAGCTCCCGGCAGAATTCGCCGGCGCTGGCGTCGTCGCGCAGAACGACCAGAACCGTGTCGTCCCCGCTGACCGTTCCGACAACGGCGGGGATCTCCATACCGTCAAACGCCGCGCCGGCGGCGGGACCAAGCCCCGGCATCATCTTGACCACGACCAGATTCGCCGCGCGGTCGGCGCTGAGAATGCTCTCGCGCAGGATCACCTGAAGCCGCCCCGCAAAGCTGAGGCGGATCTTCTGCGCGCTCACGGCGTAACGGCTGCGCCCGTCGCCCGTCGGCTCCTTGATCAGGTGGAGCTGCTTGATATCGCGTGAGATCGTCGCCTGTGTGCTGGCGATCCCGTGCTCGCGCAGCTTCTCCAGCAGCTGCTCCTGCGTTTCGACCGGCTCGGCGGCAATGATCTCCAGTATCTTATCCTGTCGGCTGTTCTTCATTTCCATTCACTCCCATCAGCATTTTTTTGTGCAGGATATCGCAAAAGCTTTTGTTCGAAAGCCGAATAAGCCTTGTTTCGTATTTTGAGCGCCGGATCTCCACCGCGTCCCCGTTTTTCAGCGAAAACGCCCGCCCGCCGTCCACGCTGAGGAAAATGGGCTTATAGCCCGTTTTCTCCGTTTGCACGGTAATGGTGCGCTCCGGTGCGAGCACATAGGAGTTTGCGTGAACGCTGTGGGCGCAGATAGGGCTGACGATCAGGTTCCGCGCGGTCGGCTCGACCACGGGACCGCCGGCGGAGAGCGAGTACGCGGTCGAGCCGGTGGGACTTGCGACGATCACGCCGTCCCCCGTCACATCGAGCAGCCTTCCCTGCTCGGTGAGGATGTGAACGCGGATCACGCGGGACACCGCCCCGCGCGTCACGACCGCCTCGTTAAGCGCAAGATTTGAGTAGATCGCGCGGCCCTCCCGCAGCACGCACACATCCAGCATCATGCGGCTCTCCACGGTGAAGCTCTCCCGGGTCAGCTCTGCAAGGCGTGAAAGCTCGCTCTGCTCCAGCTCCGCCATAAAGCCGAGGGAGCCGAGATTCACGCCGAGTATGGGAACGTCGCGGTGCGCCGCCGTTTTCGACAGGTGCAGGATCGTCCCGTCGCCGCCGAAGGCGATCAGCATATCCGCGCCGCGCAGCTCCTGCTGAAGGGGACGAAGCTCCAGCCCGAAGCCGTCCGGCCGCTCCTCGTTGCGGAACGGCACGCACACGACGTTCGGACAGCCGATCGAGTCGAGGATCCGCTTGGCCTCCTTCGCGACCCGAAGCTCACGGTCCCGATAGGGGTTCGGACAAAGTATCACCTTTTTAAGCATCGCACCCCGCTCCCTTCTCGTCAAGCGCCGCGTGCGAAGCGCTGACCAGCTCCCCGAGCCGCACATCGCACTGCGCCCCGTCCCCGCGCGCAAGATATCCGAGGTATTCAATATTTCCCTCCGGTCCCCTGATCGGAGAATAAGTCATACCAAGAACTGTAAAGTTGTTTTCCTTTGCATGCTCGAGAAACCGCTCCAGCACCTCAAGATGAACCTGCGGGTCGCGCACGACGCCCTT
>CAKTJA010000123.1 GCA_934567115.1 uncultured Oscillospiraceae bacterium | reverse complement strand
CTGCTCGGCAAAGCGATGGGGCTGCTCCGCGACATGCTCATGGGACGGAGCTTCGGGACCGGCGTGGCGGCAAACGCCTTTTTGACGGCCAGCCGCATCCCGCGCAATTTCTTCGACGCGATCTTTGCCGCCGCCATCTCCGCAAGCTTTATTCCCGTGTTCAACGAATATCTGGAAAAGCGCGGCAAAGACGAGGCGTTCCGCCTTGCAAATGCGTTCATCACGGTCACGGCGCTGGCCACGGCGGCAATGAGCCTTGCCGGCATGGCGCTGTCCGGTCAGCTTACCGCGCTGCTTGCCGGCGGCTTTGACGGTGAAACAGCCGCCCTGTGCTCCTTCCTTCTCAAGCTCCTGTTCCCCACCGTACTGTTCACCGGCGTCGCGTTTTCTCTGGTCGGCATATTGCAGTCGCTCGGCGAGTTCAACATACCCGCCCTGCTTTCGACCGTGTCCAACGGCGTCATCATTTTATATTATGTATTTTTCTGCGAACGCTTCGGCGTAACAGGGCTGGCGGCTGCGTTTCTGGTCGGCTGGGCGATGCAGGTCTGCATACAGCTGCCGGCGCTTCGGAGAGCCGGCTTCCGCTTCCGCCCCGCGCTGCGCCACGAGGGGCTGCGGAAGATCTTTACGCTGATGCTCCCCGTGATGGCGAGCACATGGGTCCAGCCGCTGAATCTGACGGTCGCGACCGGCTACGCCTCGCACCTGAACGGAGGGAGCGCCGCAAGCGCGCTCGAATACGCCAACACGCTCTATACCATTGTGGCGGGCGTGTTCGTCCTGTCCATCGCCAATGTGATCTTCCCGGAAATGAGCCGTCTGAACGCGCGGCGCGAGGACGCCGCGATCGACAGGCAGCTGCGCGAAACGCTTTCGACCATGCTGTTTTTCCTCGTGCCGATGAGCGCGGGACTGGCGGTGACGGCGAGGCCGATCGTGCGGCTCTTTTATGAGTGGGGCGCATGGACGGCGGATTCCACCGGCCTGACAGCCGGCGCGCTGGCCTTCGCCGCCCTCGGCATGGTCGGCTACGGCTTGCAGATCATTCTCTCCCGCGCGTACTACGCCGCGCAGCAGGGAAAAACGCCGCTGATCTCCGGCATAATCTCGGTTCTGGCAAACCTCGCGCTCTGCGCGCTGCTCGCGCCGAGAGCGGGGGTGCGCGGTCTTGCGCTCGCCGGCGCTGTGAGCGCGACCGTTCCCGCGCTCGTGCTGCTTATCGCGCTCAAGCGCAGCGGACGCGCGGTCGCGGATGCTTCGTCGCTCTTCGACTTCGCCAAAATGCTCGGCTGCGCAGCGGGCATGTCCGCCGCTGTGCTCGCCGTGCGGCGTGCCGCTGCGGGCCTCGGCAGCGACGGGATCGCCGGCCGCCTTCTCGCGGTCGCTCTGCCTGTCGCCGTCGGCGCGGCGGCCTACCTCGCGCTGGCGATGGCGTTCAATGTGGAGACGGCGCGCCGCATACGCGGGATCCTTTCAGATAAAGCGGGAGGAAATATGATAAAAAACAGTTTGATCCTTGGCGGCCTGAGCGCTCTGCTCTCGCGCATACGAGGACTGTGGTACGCCGGTCCGATCTATCGCGCGTGGCTGTGGCTCTCCGTGCGCTGCGCGCGTCTGCTGGACGCGAGCGTGATCGTCGGCTTTTTCCGCGCGGACTGGGACCGGCGGCTGCACTGCACGCCCCGGCTGCTGCCCCGCGTTCAGGCGTACTTCGGAGGGAACGCGCCCTTCGCCGTAAAATGCCGCGAAAGTCTGGTGCTCGGTCTTCTGGATGAGCGCTGCGTGCTCGCCCTGCTCTGCCTTGCCGCCCTCGCGCTGCCGTTCGCCCCGACGCTTGTTCTGCTGCTCATCGCGCTCGCCGCCCTCGCGCTTTACGCGCTCAACGTTCTGCTCGGTCGGATCGCTGCGGAACGGATCGGGCTTTTCGGTCTGTTCGGTCTGCTCTTCGCGCTGTGCTACGCAGCCTCCGCCGTATTCGGGAAGGCGTTCCCCTCCTCGGTGGAGCAGCTGCTGATGTTCCTCGGACTGATGAGCGTCGTCCCGGTCTGCGCGCGCGTGCTCTCAAGCGCGACGCGCAGGGATATCTTCGTCTGCGCCATTCTGCTCTCGGGCGTTCTGGCCTCTCTCTACGGCATCTATCAGTATGTGACCGGCGTTCCGATCGACCCCGCATGGGTGGACAGCGACAGCTTTGAGGAGCTTACCACCCGCGCCTATTCCACCTTCGGAAATCCCAACGTCATGGGCGAATACCTCGTCGCGGTGTGCTCGCTGAGCGTCGGCATGTTCTGGAAGGAGCGGCGCGGCTTCCTGAAATTCTGCTATTTCTGCGCGACCGGGGTGCTCGGGCTTGGTCTGCTTGCCACCGGCTCGCGCGGGTCGATGCTGGGACTTGCGGTCAGCGCGGCTGTGTTCGCGCTCTTCGCCGAGCATCGGCTGCTCCCGCTCGGTCTCGCGGCGGCGGCGGCGCTGCCGTTCGTCCTTCCGGATTCGATCCGTCTGCGCTTCCTCGGCGCGCTTGCGGGGACGGACTCCTCCACAAAATACCGCATGTCCATCTACGGCGCGTGCTTCAACATGATCGGCGACTACTGGCTCACCGGGATCGGCGTAGGCGCGTTCGCGCTGGTCTATCCCCGCTACGTCTACGCCGCGTCGAACTCCTATCATGCGCACAATCTCTTCCTACAGGTCCTGCTTGAGCTTGGCGTTATCGGCTTCGCGGCGTTCCTTCTTCTGCTGCTGACGTGGGCGCAGCGGCTGTACCGCTCCATCGCGGCGGACAAAACGCGCGGACGCTTCCTTACGGGGACCGTGCTGAGCGGGATGACCGGCCTTCTGGTGCAGGGTCTGACGGATCACCTGTGGTTCAACTATCGGATCGTGCTGCTGTTCTGGATCGTCGTCGGTCTGGGCCTCGCCTGTGCGAAGGAGGGCAAAAAGGCATGATACGGGTCGTCTATGTCCTCACGGACAACAACATCGGCGGCGCGGGCCGCTGGCTGCTCAACCAGCTGCGCTGCGCCGACCGCACGCGGTTCGAGCCGAAGGCGCTCCTCCCGGAGGGGAGCCTTCTGCGCGCGGAGGTGGAAAAGCTCGGCGTCGAAACGCTGCGCGTCCCCTCCATGCGCGATTCCTCCTGGGACAGGGGGGCGCTTGCGGATATGACCGCGCTCTTCCGCGCCGAGAGGCCGGACGTCGTTCACACCGGGGCAAGCCTGACGGCGCGCGTCGCCGCGCGTCGGGCGCACGTCCCCGCGCTTGTAACGACCAAGCACTGCGCCGCCGAGCGCGGCGGCATTCTCTCCCGCGCGGCGCGCCGCTGCGTTGACACGCTGTACGCCGATCAGGTGATCGCGGTCTCTCAGGCGGTCGGCGCGCAGCTTGCCGCCGCCGGAACGCCGAAGCGGAAGATCTGCGTGATCCCGAACGGCGTTGTGCCGGTCGAGCCGTACGGCGGCGAAGCGCGTGACGCGCTGCGGGAGCGGCTCGGCCTCTCCCCCGGCTTTCTCTGGGTCGGGATCGCCGCACGGCTGGAGCCGGTCAAGGGCGTTGATCTGTTCATCGACGCGGCCCGGCGCGTGCTGGCCGAACGGAGCGACGTGCGCTTTGCGGTATTCGGCCTCGGCTCGCAGGAGGAGGCGCTGCGGCAAAGCGCGGCGGACCTCGGCGAAAGCATTCGGTTCATGGGCTTCTGCGGCGAGATAGAGCAGGCGCTCGGCCTTCTGGACGCGGCGGTCGTTTCGTCGCGGAGCGAGGCGTTCTGTCTGAGCGCGGCGGAGGCCCTTTCGATGGGAACGCCCGTCGCCGCCTTCGATGTGGACGGCGTCGGCGAGGTCGTGCGCAACGGCCAGACCGGTCTGCTCGCCCCGGCCGGGAACACGGCGGCGCTGGCGGAACGGATCGTCCGCCTTCTTGACGACGCCGCGCTGCGCGAAAGGCTCGGCAGGGATGGACAGGCCCTTGTCCTGCGGGAATTTACCGCGCAGACGATGGTCCGGAAAACCGAGGCGCTGTACGAAAGACTTCTGAAGCGGAAAGGAAAATAACAATGAAAAGAAAATTTAACGCTGTGGACGCGCTCCTCATTCTGCTGATCGCGGCGGCTGTGACCGCGTGTCTGCTCTTCCTGCGCCAGCGCGGGATGATCTCGCAGCAGGGCGGGCTTTCGCCCATGCGCTTTACGGTCGAGCTGCGCGAGGTCCGTCCGGAAACCACTGCACTTTTTGAGCAGGGGCAGAATATCTACCGCTCGACGGACGGCGTATACCTCGGCACCCTCGCCGATTTTTACAGCGAGCCGTACACCAAATCGGAGTACTCCCAGCTGCTGGAACGGTATGTAACATACGAGTGCGACGGCCTTCTGCGCGTCTATCTCGTCATCGAGGGTCAGGGCCGCGAGACGGCGACGGAGACGATCGTCAGCGACGTTTCCGTTAAAATCGGTGATGAGATCTTTGTAAAGGGCAAGGGCTTCGCCGGAGCGGGCTTTATCACCGGAATCGACACGATGGACGCGCCGCATGCGGAAAATACGGCGGTCGGCCTTGGCGATACGGTCCTGACCTACACCGTGCGCATCAACGGGGTGCGCGACTTTACGGCGGCGGCTCTCCAGATCGGGGACCGCGTCTATGACAAGAGCACCAATGCGCTGCTCGGCGTGGTCAAGGATATCGAGCTTGCTCCGGAGACCGTCTATG
>CAKTJA010000122.1 GCA_934567115.1 uncultured Oscillospiraceae bacterium | reverse complement strand
GTACATGGGAAGGTACTGATACTCGCCCTCGAATTTGGTGTAGTCGTTATTTTCGGGATTGCTGTAGTAGGCGTTGATCGAGCTGTTCCACACGGAGATGTTGTCGATCGTGCCGTAGTTTTTCCCGGCGGCGAGGCCGATGTACTCATAGCAGTACCATGTCGAGTTGGAATATGTGGACGTGGAGGGGTAGAAGTCCTTATAGTAACTTCCGTCCGATCCGGGAACAGGATAGTCGGGATCGTAGATGTAGGGGTGATAGCCGTATTCCCGCTCCCGCTGCTGATATGCCCGATACGCGCCCTCGCCCTTGAACTCGGGCGACGGGTACTCCGCTTCCGAGATCGTCAGGTCGAGGATGCTGCCGCGGTTCTCCTGCACCAGCGCGCCCTTGAGACCCTTGAGCGTATAGCCGTTTCCGTCGATCGAGCCGTAAAGCGTGCCGATGCCGGTCTCGGTATTCTGCGTTATAAGGCCGGTGGGGAAGACGTGTGTCCTGCTTGCAAGGTCGATCTCCGCCGTCAGTCTGTAGTGCCGGGTCGGATCGTCCTTGATTTTCAGGAACTGCGCGCGGGTCGAGACCAGAAAAGGGTCCTCCAGCGAGCCGGTGCCGCCGTCAAAATCGCCGTTCGCCGCCCGCGCCGGCGCGGGCAGAAGCGACAAGCAGAGCACGAGGACCAGAAGAAGGCTCAATACTCTCTTTTTCATGTGTTTCCTCCTATCATAAAGTTGTATATATCATCACGTCCCCGTTTTTTCGGGGGCATTGCTTACAGGTCGTCCGGAACGAGCCGAAGCTTTCTCGCGGCGGTCTTCGCTTCGCTGCGCCGCCTGACGTCGAGCTTGCTGAGGATATGGCTCACATGGGTCTTCACCGTGGGCAGCTTGATGTCCATGATCCGTGCGATCTCCGCATTGCTCCTGTCGGCGCAGATGAGATGCAGGATCTGAAGCTCCGTGGCGGTCAGCGCCTCGCCGGGCGCAAGGCGCGTTTGCAGGAAGGCGGGGTAAAACGCCGCCTGCGCCCGAACGTCCGCCATGAGCCGCCTGTGCCACTTGTCGCCGCTGTCCCGGTCCGCCGATTCCAGCAGCGGAAGCACGGCGGCGCCGTAGACGCTGACGGTCCGGATGAACTGAAATTCCTTCGCCGTTTCCAGCGCCGCAGCCAGCCGCTGCCGCCATGCCTCGTCCTTTTTCCGGTACAGCGCGATGGCGTTGAGGACGTTCAGGTGCACGCCGTCGATATAGCGGGCGCAGCGCTCGCAGTACGGCTCCAGCGGGGAGAGGGTCATCAGCGCGGCGTCCGGTCTGCCGTCCGCCAGCTCCGCCATCGCCTGTGTCAGATACTGATAGCGCTTCATCACATTCAGGTGCATGGGGTCGCGGGGGGCCTTCTCCCGATACCAGATGTCGGCGCTGTCCAGATCGCCGGAGTGAAGGTCGATGCGGCAGAGCATCGCGTCCATGTTGGGCAGAAAACGCGTCAGGCCGCGCTCCGCGAACCGCTCCCGCAGGGAGACGATCGTTCGGCGGGCGTCCTCGCGCCTGCCGTTCGCCAGCTGGCTGCGGGACAGCAGGGCGTTGACCGCGAACTCCATATCGGGCGTGCCGTTGGAGCGGATCTCGCTCATCCGGGGGATCAGGGACAGCATCCGCCCGGAGATGTCCTCGCCCTTTTCAAATTTGCTCTCCGCGATGGCGCAGTCCGCAAGCCCCACGCCGTCCTTTCCGAGAATCGTCTCGACCGGGACGCGGAGCGTCTGGTATAGAAGGTCGTCCTTTTTGCTCCAGGAGGAGAAATCCTTGCCGCCGTTCATGATGCTCGGTAGCGCGCTTGTGACGGAGAAGGACGGCAGCTTGAGCTTCCGGTCGAGCAGCAGGCGGAAGACCGCCGGGATCGTTTCAAGCAGCCCCGACACGCCGCGCTGCGGCAGGGAAATGTCCAGCCACGCGATGCGTCCGTAAGACTGGCGGCTGACGCCGTCCTGTTTTCCGCGCCCCTCGGCGAAGCGCACAAGCTCCTGATACCAGCGCTCCGAGCCTTCGTAGTCCGCTGCCAGCGCGCAGAGCATGCTCATCGCCTGCATCAGCGAGGGGGAGGCGAGGATCTCGCTTTCGGGAAGGCTGCGGTAATATTTCTCCATTTCGCTGTAGTGGCCCATGCCGGGATGCAGCTCCGCGTTGCGGACCAGAAGCTCCGACACCTTGGAATGGTCGCCGGCTCTGGTGTAGCAGTCCAGCGCGTGGGTGTAGTCCTCTTTCAGCTCATAGTAAAGGCCGCCCCGGCTGAGGAGCGCGCGGCGCTTTTCCTCGGTGTACTCCCGCTCTGTCTGCCAGAGGAGGAACGCGTGGAACTTCGCCCAGAAGCGGAAGCGGCGGGCGCCGCCGTAGCGCAGCATGGTCGTGTTTCGCTGAAGCCAGTCCAGCAGATCGCCGGCATGGGGGTCGCCGCTGACCATCCGCGCCATCTCCTGATCGAAGCTTTCGAAGGGGGCAAGCTCCAGCAGGAAGCGCCGCACCGGCAGGTCGAAGCGCAGATAGACAGCCGATTCAAAGTACAAAAACACCTGATGGCACGCCTGCGCCGAGATCTCCGGGCCGAAAGGCTTGCCGCCGGACATGCACTGCGCGATAACCGCCACGCCCAGCGGGTAGCCGATGGATTCCTTTAAAATGCCGCTGATCTCGCTTTCCGTCACCTCCGTCCCGTATGCGTGGAAGAGACTGCGGATATCCTCGCGGTCGAAAAGGAGGTCGTCGGCGTTCAGAACGGTCATAAGCCCCGTATACTGAAACGCCATCAGATAGCCGGGCGGCGCGCCGCGTGAGAGAAGGAGGAAGCGCCGCTCCGGATTGGAGCGGATCAGGTCGCACAGGGCCAGACCATCGCTCTCCTCCTGCATAAGCTGGAAATCGTCCAGCAGAAGAACGTCCCAGTCCTCCTCCGTGACGGGGAGGGAAAAGTCCGGGTCCCCCGCGTTCATGCGGAGGACACTCCGCCCGGAGAGCAGCGCGTCGGCCAGAGCGCTTTTCCCAAAGCCGCATGGCGCGCTGAAAAAGAGAATCCGCCCGCGTGTGAGGAACTTTTTGAACTGCTTTTCCAACGCGGGCTTGATGATAACGGTCTCTGGCACTCTCGTCCCTCCCTTGCTTTTATAAAGAAAAACCGTTCCGCAGGGTCTCCTGCGGGACAAAGGGGGGGGACCCCCCTTTGTCATGTGCCATTGCACCTAATTAAAATAAATTAATTCTATTATATCTCCCCGGATAAAAAAGTAAATCGTTCCAAAGTATGAGACAACGTTAATTTTATGGGTGAAAATTGTCGACTTTCCGCGCCGAGCGGTGGGGATGGGAGGAAAAACGCATTGGCGGATTTGGAGCGCCGCGCATAGACTGCATTGCAGGCGTCTGCCTGCGCTTTGACGGAGGTTGTCCGTCGAATAATCCAGAGAGGGTGATCCTTATCAATCGTTATCAGGGCAATTGCAGCAGCTGTGGCTGCGCGGATTCCTGCTGCACGGACTCCTGCTGCCCGCGTCCGTGTCCTCCGCCTCCTCCGCCGTATCCGCCCTACGGCGTTGTGGGTCCGACCGGTCCGCAGGGCGTTCAGGGGATTCAGGGCGTTCCCGGTCCTCTCGGCCCGACCGGTCCGCAGGGTGTTCAGGGCCTTCAAGGCCCCCAGGGCCCCGCAGGACCTGCCGGCGCCGTCGGGGCGCAGGGTCCCACCGGCCCCATGGGCCCGCAGGGACTTCAAGGCGCACAGGGTCCCGCCGGTGCAACGGGGGCCACCGGCGCTGCGGGAGCTGCTGGTCCGACCGGTCCCACCGGACCGACCGGCCCCACGGGTCCGCAGGGGCTTCAAGGCGCACAGGGTCCCGCCGGTGCGACGGGTGCCACTGGCGCTGCGGGAGCTACGGGTGCTACCGGTCCCACTGGACCGACCGGCCCCACGGGTCCGCAGGGGCTTCAAGGCGCACAGGGTCCCGCCGGTGCAACGGGAGCCACCGGCGCTGCGGGAGCTACAGGTCCCACCGGCCCCACGGGTCCCACAGGTCCCACCGGCCCCACCGGCCCGGCTGATACGCGCGTAGCGGCGGCGGTCGGAGACGCGACCAACGTCGACGACGTTGTGGAAACGCTCAACGCACTGCTTGCGAACCTTCGCGCGGCGGGTCTGCTCGCCACCTGACGGGAGCGGAGAGGAGCGCGGGACCCCCGCGCTCCTCCTTTCCCGCGCATTGAGAAAGGAGCGTGTGAACCATCTTCAAGGTATGCGTTTACGCCATATGCAAGAATGAACTGCAATTTGTCGATCGCTTCATGGATTCCATGGCGGAGGCCGACGATATCTGCGTGCTTGACACCGGCTCGACCGACGGGACCGTCGAGCGGCTGCGCGAGCGCGGCGCGACCGTGGGAGAGGCCGTGATCTCGCCGTGGCGGTTCGACGCTGCGAGAAACGAGTCGCTCAAGCTGATCCCGGACGATGCGGATATCTGCTGCGCCATCGACCTCGACGAGCAGTTTCACCCCGGCTGGCGCGCGGCGCTTGAACAGGCGTGGGCGCGCGGCGCGGACCGCGCCCGCTACCGCTACACATGGAGCTTCCGCCCCGACGGCGGCGAGGGCACGGTCTTCTGGACCGACAAGATCCATCGAAGAGGATGCTACCGCTGGGCCGGGGCTGTGCATGAGGTGCTTGTCTACAC
>CAKTJA010000121.1 GCA_934567115.1 uncultured Oscillospiraceae bacterium | reverse complement strand
CCATTCAGTCCGCGATGGCGGGCGTAAAGCGCATCGACACTTTTCTCGCGCAGGACGAGCGGGAAATTCCGCCGTCGCGCGGCGGAACAGCTCCCCTGTGCGGGGACGTCGCGTTCTCGCATGTGACCTTCGGCTACGGAGAGCGCACCGTGCTCTCCGACCTCTCCTTTACCGTGAAGCGCGGCGAACAGGCAACGCTCACGGGCCGTACGGGCGCGGGCAAGAGCACGGTCTTTCGTCTGCTGCTGGGGCTTTACCGCCCGCAGAAGGGAACGGTCGCCATCGGCGGCACGGACGCGTCCGCCATCACGGATGCGGAGCGCCGCAGCTGCATCGGCTGCGTGGAGCAGCGCTTCTCCCGCGTGCCGGGCACGGTGCTCGACCAGATTACGCTGGGCGATGTGCGTATCGACCGCGCCATGGCCGAGCGCGCCGCACGTCTTGCAGGGCTTGACGGGGCCATACGCGCGCTGCCCTCCGGTTACGACACGCCCTGCACGGACGGGCTGTTCTCCCAGGGCGAGTGGCAGCTGCTCTCCATCGCGCGGGCCGTGGCGGCAGACCCCGCCGTGCTGCTGCTCGACGAGATCACCGCCAATCTCGATGCGGAGACCGAGACGCGCGTGCTTGAGGCGCTGCGCCGCGCGTCCGAGGGGCGCACGGTGCTGTCCATCTCGCACCGCGTACACGAGGACCTCGGCGGCAGGACGATCCGGATCGGGCCGCCGGAGCCGCAGCGCGGCGAGGGCTGCGCCGCAGACCGGGCGCGGGTCGAGACCGCGGGAGAGCGGAATGAATGCGTCCGTGATACGCCGTCCGCCGCCCATTGAGAATCGAGCTGAGACGGTCCCGCCGCAGAGCAAACGCCGATCTGCGCCGTTTGGGGAGCGCGTCCCTCGACCGGGCAGAAATAACAAAGACTGTACGGCAAACGCCGTACAGCCTTTTTCATGTTCCGTTCCTCACCGGGCGGTTGCGTTCGGATCAAACCCAACGGGGCCGAAGAAGCGCAGCTTCTTCTCCGACAGGCGCAGCGTAACGTCGCGCGTGTGGAAGCACTCGCCGTCCAGACAGGTGACGATATCCTCCTCTTCGGAGCGGATGCGGACGACCTTCGCCGTGCAGACGCGCACCACGTCCTTCGGCAGCTTATCATGATTGCCCGCCGAGTAGTCGGAAAAAAGCCGCGCAAAGCGAAGCTTGCCGATGCTCTTCACCAGCACCGTGTTAAGTACGCCGTCGTCCATCCGCGCCTCGGGCACCGGTGTGGAGCCGCCGCCGTAGTGCCGCCCGTTGCACACCGAGACAAGAGCAAACTCCCCCTCCATCCGCTCGTCGTCGAGCCAAACCGTCCAGCGCTGTCCGATGCGTCCGAAAACGCCGTTCGCCGCCACGCTGACAAGATAGCTGCCGCGTCCGCTCAGGCGGCGGCTCGCGCCGAATTTATGTACGCTCTCCGCGATGCGCGCGTCAATGCCGGAGCACGCGATGGTCAGGCAGCAGCGCCCGTTGCAGTCGATCAGGTCGAGCGGGCGGACCGGACCGTTCCACAGATTCTCCGCATCGCCGAACTTCTCCGCGTCGGGGCCGAAGTTTTTAAGAAGGTCGTTGCCGGTGCCGATGGGAATGCAGGTCATCGCCGCGTTCTCAAAGCCCGCGGCGCCGTTCGCGACCTCGTTGGCGGTCCCGTCGCCGCCGCAGGCGTAAAGCCGCACCTCCTCCCCGCTTTCGGCGAGGGCGCGCGCAAGCGACGCAGCGTGGCCCGCGGACGCCGTCAGCATGCACTCCGCGTCCAGACCGTGCCTGACGCGCAGCGCCTCAGCCATCGCGTAAATGCGCCGCCGCCCGTCCGTCTTCCCGGCGGAGGGGTTTATGATAAATACATGCTTTGCCGACATGCGCCTACACTCTCTTTCCATACATAAACAGATCGCACTTGAGCATGCCGTTGTAAAGCTTGCGCTTCCGGTCCGCCACGCGGCCGAAGCACCGCTCGAACTCCGTATGCGAGGAGAGCACATAGACGCGCCAGCCGTCCGGAAGCTTGCCCACCGCACGGCCGAACGCACGGTACAGCTCCTCAGCCTCCTGCCGCTCAAGAAGCCGCTCTCCGTAGGGCGGGTTCGTCACGATGCGCCCGTACTGCCCGCCCCAGTGGAAGCGCGCCGCGTCGTCCACCTCGAAGCGCACCGTGTCGTCCACCTCGGCAAGCTCCGCATTGTGGCGCGCGATCTCGACGGCATGGGGATCGAGGTCCCCGCCCCAGATCTCGTAGGTCTTATCGCGGAACTCACGGTCCATCGCCTCCTCCGCCGCGTCGAGCCAGATGCGCTTGTCGAGCGGTGCCCAATGCTGCGCGGCGAAGCTGCGGTTAAGCCCGGGAGCGCGGTTTTTCGCGATCAGCGCCGCCTCAATGGCAATGGTCCCGCTTCCGCAGAACGGGTCGCACAGAGGGTCGCGCCCGGAATAGTGCGAAAGCTTCACCATCGCGGCGGCCAGCGTCTCCTTGAGCGGAGCCGCCACGCCCACGGCGCGGTAGCCGCGCTTGTAAAGCCCCTCGCCGGTCGTATCAAGGCAGAGCATGACCTCGTCCTTCATAATGGAAAAACGGATCTGACAGCGCCTTCCGCTCTCGGGAAGGGTGGTCAGCCCATAGACGGAGCCGAGCCGCTCCGCCACCGCCTTCTTGACAATCGACTGGCAGGCCGGCACGGAGTGCAGCGTTGAGTCGATGGAATAGCCCGCGACGGGAAACTCCCCCTCGCGCGGGATCCACTCCTCCCACGCAAGGGCGCGGGTCCCCTGAAAAAGCGTTTCAAAATCAAGCGCGCGAAAGGTCGAAAGCACGAGCAACACGCGCGCGGCGCAGCGCAGGTTGATGTTCAGCCGCGCGATATCCTTCTCTTCTCCCCGGCAGAGCACGCGTCCGTTTTCGACCCGCACGTCGGCAAGGCCGAGCTTTCTCACTTCATCGCCCACAAGGCTCTCCAGTCCAAGCAGGCAGGGAATGGCAAATTGCAGCATAGATCGTCCGTCGCTTTCTGTTCATCGTTTTTTCCAGTATATCCGACAATTCAAAAAAACGCAATCCTTACTCTTGTGAAAAAGGCATGGTAATTTTCCCTCGCCCGTGGTATAATAATTACAGGACAATTACTATACTTTGATCCCGGTCGCTTTTTTTGTCCGCCGTGCGGACAACCGAAAAGCATGGCGGATATACCATTCCGCTGACGCTTCATGGTATAAATAATTGCTCCGCAATTATTATACTTTGATCCCGGTCGCTTTTTCCGTCCGTTGATCCATGGTATTACGGTCAAGGGACGATCATGACGCTTTTGCAAAAAGCCATGCACAGCATCTTTCCCGCGCAGCCCCTCTTCCGCGCCGCAAATCGGGCGGTGTAACGCTGAGGTTGCGCGTATTTTTCGACATGCAACGCTGAGATTGATGGAAAAATCGCGGCGAATCGTGTAAAATAGCCCCATAGAGAGAAACGGAGGATACAACATGGCCTTTGGCGAAAAGCTGCAGGAGGTCCGAAAGCGCGGCGGCATGACGCAGGAAATGTTTGCGGAGCAGCTGCACGTTTCGCGTCAGGCGGTGTCGCGCTGGGAGTCCGGGCGCGGCTACCCCGAAATCGAAAAGATCCTGTACATCTGTCATCGCTATCATGTGACGCTCGACACGCTGTTCGCCGACGAGCTGCCGCCGCAGCCGAGCTGCGATGACGGGGAGGAGGCTCAGCCGCCCGCCGGCAAGCCGCTGCGCCGCGCCTTCAGCGATTTCCTCAGCAACCTCTCCCCCTATGACAAGCTGATCGGCGGAACGCTGATCTTTATCGTTCTGCTTTCGCTGATGGCGCTTGCACACAGTATGAAAGGAGGTTCCGGAAGCAACATGGTGTTCGTCTGGATAGCGGCCATCGTCGTCTTTGGCATCGCGGAAGCCGCCACGGCGGGACTGGTGTCCATCTGGTTCGTGGCCGGCTCGGTCGCCGCGCTGCTCGCGCTGGAGCTTGGCGCGGCCCTCTGGCTCCAGATCGTCGTTTTCCTGGCGGTCTCCATCGCGGCGCTGGTCGCGACAAGGCCGCTGGCGCGCAAGATGCTTGAAAAAACCATCGTTCCCACCAACGCGGACCGCGTGCTGCACCACACGGCGAAGGTCGTCGAGGCGATCGACAACGAAAACGCCGAGGGCGCGGTGTATATCGACGGCAAGACCTGGACGGCGCGCAGCGAGGACGGAGCGTCCATCCCACGCGGCGCGATGGTCACGGTCGTCAGAATGGAGGGCGTAAAGCTCTTCGTCAGAGAAGAAATGGAGGAAGAAAAAAATGTTTGACATCGGATATCTTTTCAATTACATCGGCGTTATCGTTCTGGTCGCTCTGGTGCTTATTCTGGTGATAAGCAACATCCACGTCGTCCAGCAGTCCCGCGCCTACGTGATTGAGCGTCTCGGCGCTTACTGCGCGACCTGGAACGTGGGGCTTCATTTGAAGATTCCGTTTATCGAGCGCGTTGTGAAAAAGGTGAGCCTGAAGGAGCAGGTCGCCGATTTCGATCCGCAGCCCGTGATCACCAAGGACAACGTCACCATGCAGATCGACACGGTCATCTATTTCCAGATCACCGACCCCAAGCTCTACACCTACGGCGTGGAGCACCCGATGAACGCCATCGAGAACCTGACCGCCACCACACTTCGAAACA
>CAKTJA010000120.1 GCA_934567115.1 uncultured Oscillospiraceae bacterium | reverse complement strand
GCGCAGGACACCCCTCTTGGGTTTCCCGCGCACACTCTTCCTTACCGCTGCGGAAAATTTGCGGGTTTATCGACAGCTTCAGACCCGGATCGTTTGATCCGGGTCTTTGTGCGTCGAATGGGGAGCGTTTTCGCTGGCGTGCGTTAGGAAAGAGAGGAGAGAATGAAGGGCAGCATCTGCTCCTTGTCGATCACTGCGGTGTGACGCACGGCGCGCTCGCGCAGCCCGCGAAGGTTTTCGGGGATGGGAACGCCGGTGAGCTGTTCGAGCCGCTCCATAACGGAGAACTCGTCGCCGTCGGCGGCTTCGCCGATGCCCTCGAGCACGGCGGCGGGGAACTTGTAGGGGGAAGCGGTGGAGAGCACGACGACCGGCGCGTGATCGGGGACGGCCTTCTTGTACTGCTGTGCGACGTTCCATGCCACAGCCGTGTGCGTGTCGCAGAGATAGCGGTGCTCGTGCCAGACCTCGCCGATGGTCCGCTTTGTCGCCGCGTCGTCGCAGCAGCCCGCCCAGAAGAGCGAGCGAAGCTGCGCGAGCATCGTCTCGGGGACCTCGTATGCGCCGTCCTCGGCGAGCCGCTTCATCAGCGAGGCGACAAGCGTCTCGTCGTGCGAGAGGAGGAAGAGCAGCCGCTCCAGATTGCTGGAGACCAGAATGTCCATTGACGGGGAGCTTGTAAGGTAGAACGGGCGGCGCTTGTCGTAGCGGCCCGTGCGGAGAAAATCCGTAAGCACGTTGTTCGCGTTGGAGGCGCACACGAGTCTGCCGACCGGAAGGCCAAGCTCCCGCGCGAAGTAGCCGGCGAGGATGTCGCCGAAGTTCCCGGTCGGAACAACGTAGTCCACGCGGTCGCCGCAGGCGATCGTGCCGCGCCGCATCAGGTCGGCGTACGCGCGGAAGTAGTAGACCACCTGCGGGGCAAGGCGACCGATGTTGATGGAGTTCGCGCTGGACAGGCGCACGCCGCGCCCGGCGAGAAGCCCCTCGCTGTTCACCTTGGAGAAGACCTGCTTGACGGCGGTCTGCGCGTCGTCAAAGTTGCCGCGCACCGCGGCGACGCAGACGTTGCTCCCGGTCTGCGTGACCATCTGCGCCTTCTGCACGGCGGACACGCCGCCGTCCGGGTAGAAAACGGTGATCCGCGTCCCGGGTACGTCGTGGAAGCCCTCCATCGCGGCCTTGCCCGTGTCGCCGGAGGTCGCGGTGAGGATCATGATCTCGTCGTCCACGCCGCATTTTTTCTTTGCCGCGCCGATCAGGTGGGGCAGCATGGACAGCGCAACGTCCTTAAACGCGCTCGTCGGTCCGCGAAAAAGCTCAAGCACCGTGTCGCCGCCGACGCTGACCGTGGGCGTGAGGTCCTCGGTCTCGAACTTGCCGGTATAGGCCGTGCGGACGAGCCGCTCCATCTCGTCATGCGAGAAATCGGGAAGCAGGGCGCAGAGAATGCTTACCGCCATGCCCTGTGTGGACAGCGCCAGACAGCCGCGCCAGTCAAAGGCCGTCCGCGCCAGCTCCGGCATAACGTAAAGTCCGCCGTCGGGCGCAAGCCCGTTGAGAACGGCCTCGGCGGGAGCGGCCCGCAGTCCCGCGCTTCGCGTGCTCTGATATTCCATGGAAAAGTACCTCCGATCTTCGTTGTCACCGGGCTGCCGCATAAAAATTTTTTTGGCGTCCCTATTGAATTTTCATAAGTGACATGTTATATTGTTTCCATGAAAAAGTCAAGTGTTTTTCTATCGCGGACAATTATGCGCGAAAAGGACGGAACGTCCGCACTTGACGGAATGTACGGAAGAAATTCAGAGAAAGAAAGGTTGACTCCTATGAATATTGCGCTGCTTGGCTTCGGTACTGTCGGAAAAGCCTTTTATGAGCTTGCCTCCGGGCGGGACGATCTGCGCGTCGCCGCCGTGCTCTCGCGCCGGGACCGTCCGGAGCTGCGCTGCACGGTGACGGCGGACTTTGACGCGATCGTGCGCGACCGGTCGATCGACCTTGTGGTGGAGGCCATGGGCGGGCTGGAGCCGGCGCACCGCTGGATCTGTGCGGCGATGCGCGCGGGCAAGCATGTCGTGACCGCGAATAAGCAGCTCATGTGCGCGCATTATGACGAGCTTGTGGAGCTGGCCGGCGAGTGCGGCGTTACGCTGCGCTGCACGGCGGCGGCGGGCGGCGGCATTCCGTGGCTCTCCTCGCTTGCCCGCGCGGCGCGGCTGGACAGGATCACCGCCGTGGAGGGGATCCTCAACGGGACGACGAACTACATGCTCTCGGCAATGACGGCCTCCGGGGCGGACTATGCCGCCTGTCTGCGTGAGGCGCAGGCGCTCGGCTACGCCGAGGCGGACCCCACGGCGGACGTCGAGGGGCTCGACGCGCGGCGGAAGCTGGTGCTCTCCGCGAACATTGCCTTCGGCGTTTCGCTGCGGGAGGAGGAGATCCCCTGCTTCGGGATATCCTCCGTCACCCCAGAGGACTTCGCCGTGTGGAGCGAGGCGGGGCTTGTGTGCAAGCTTTTTGTGCGCGCGGAGGAGAAGGACGGACGCATTTCCGCGTTCGTCTGCCCCACGCTTTTTCCCGCAGCGTCGCCGGCGGCGCAGACGAACGGAACGGCGAATCTTGTCACGCTGTACGGCGCGCGCTTCGGCTCGCTGAGCTTTTCCGGCGCGGGCGCTGGCGGCTACCCGACGGGCAGCGGCGTGCTGAGCGACTGTCTGGACGCTGCCGCCGCCGGTCCGGGCTTTTATACGGCGCGGCACGAGGCGAGGGGCGTTGACAACTCCTCCACGGTCTGCCGCTTCTATCTCCGCATGGGGAGCCGGGCCGTGTGTACGGAGCCGATGAGCGTGGCGGACGCGTTCGCACAGGCGGACGCGGCGCGCGGGCGCGGCGAGCCGGTATTTCTCGCACGTCTTCAGGAGGGGGAGCAGAATGCTTAAAGTATTGAAATTCGGCGGCTCGTCGCTTGCCGACGCACAGCAGTTCGCCAAGGTCAAGGCCATCGTGGACGCCGACGAAGCGCGGCGCGTGGTGATCGTGTCCGCGCCGGGCAAGCGCTTTCCGGGCGACCATAAGATCACGGACCTGCTCTATCTCTGCGCGGCGCACATTCGCTACGGCGTGGGCTGCGAGGACATTTTCGCCATGATCCGTGAGCGTTATCTTGAGATCGCGCACGAGTGCGGACTGAAAACGGATCTTCAGGCGGATTTCGACGCGCTGTGGGCAAGACTGCGTGAGGGCGTTGAAAAGGACGAGCTGGCCTCGCGGGGCGAATATTTTTCGGCAAAGCTGATGGCGGAATACCTCGGCTACGAGTTTCTCGACGCGGCGCAGTGGGTCCGCTTCAGCTTCGACGGGAGCGTTGACGCCGAGGCAACGTATGAGGCGCTGCGCTCCGCCGTCGGCGAGCGGCGCGTGGTCATTCCCGGCTTTTACGGCGCGATGCCGGACGGACGCATCCGCACGTTCCCGCGCGGGGGCAGCGACATCACCGGCGCGCTGGCGGCTGCGGCGCTGGACGCGGACGTGTACGAGAACTGGACGGACGTGTCGGGCATTCTGATGGCCGACCCCCGCATCGTGGAGGACCCCGCCCCCATCCGCCACCTGACCTACGGCGAGCTGCGCGAGCTGAGCTACATCGGCGCGCAGGTGCTTCATGAGGGGACCATTTTCCCGGTGCGCGAGAAGAACATCCCGCTCAACATTCGAAACACCAACGATCCGGAGCACCCCGGAACGACCATTTTTGAAAGCATTCAGGAGGATGCGACCGACGGCAGCTTTATTACCGGCATTGCCGGCAAGAAGGGCTTTTCCGTCATCACCGTCGCAAAGACCGGCATGTCCGGCGACAGCGGAACGCTGGTAAAGATCCTCGGCATCCTCGCGCGCCACGGCGTCAGCGTGGAGTATATCCCCTCGGGGATCGACATCATCTCGCTTGTCGTGGAAAGCGGCAGGGTGAGCAAGTGCCTGTACGCCATGCTGGGCGAGCTGCAAAAAGAGGTGCAGCCGAATAAGATAACCGTGACGGAGCATATCGCCGTGGTCGCGGCAGTCGGACGGAAGATGGCCTACCGCCCGGGCGTTTCCGGTAAGATATTCGCCAAGCTCGGCGAGAACGGCGTGAACATCCGCATGATCACGCAGGGACCGGAGGAGCTGAACATCATCGTCGGCGTGGAGGAAAAGGACTTTGCACAGACCATCCGCGTGCTGTACGACAGCTTCGTGAAGGAGCATACGATTTGAAATCAGGAAAAGAGGTCGATCCAATGAAAGCTTATAATGTCGGCATCCTCGGCGCGACCGGCGCCGTGGGACAGGAAATGATGAAGATTCTGCTTGAGCGGAGCTTTCCCGTCGGCGAGCTGCGCCCCATCGCCTCCGCGCGCAGCGCGGGCGGCACGCTCAGCTTCGGCGGCCGGGAGCTGAAGATCACCGAAGCGTCCGACGAGGCGTTCGAAGGGCTTGACATCGTGCTCGGCGCGGCGGAGAACGACATTGCGGAGCGCTTTGCCCCGGCGATCGTGAAGGCGGGCGCGGTGTTTGTGGACAATTCCAGCGCGTTTCGTCTGGACCCGGAGGTCCCGCTGATCATTCCGGAGATCAATCCCGAGGATGCGAAGCGGCACAAGGGGATCCTTGCCAACCCGAACTGCACGACCATCGTTACGCTTGTCGCCGTCAACGCGCTGGCGAAGGAGAGCCC
>CAKTJA010000119.1 GCA_934567115.1 uncultured Oscillospiraceae bacterium | reverse complement strand
AGAGGCCGCGCTTGAGACGCTTTCCGCCTGCCGCCGGAGCGGCGCGTGGGTGGACGGCGCGCTCAAGCAGACGCTGCGGAAAAAGGCGCTCGGGACGCGCGACGCCGCCTTCGCGAGCCGGCTTGCCTACGGCGTGATGCAAAACCGCATTTATCTGGACCGTTGTCTGGACCGCTGCCTGACCCAGCGTACGGAAAAGCTTGAGCCGCTGCTCCTCGATCTTCTGCGTCTGGGCGCGTATCAGCTGCTTTTTATGGACAAAGTTCCGTCGAACGCCGCCGTCAATGAGACGGTGGAGATGGCGAAGGCGCATGGGCTTACCCGTGCGGCGGGGCTGGTCAACGCCGTGCTGCGCGGCGTTGACCGGAGACGGGAGGAGCCTTTGACGTTTCGAGACGATCTTGATGCGCTTTCCGTGCGCATGAGCCATCCGAGGGCATTGGTCGAACGCATGGTCTCGCTGCTCGGCGCGGAAGAGGCGGAGGAATTTCTTCTGGCGAACAACGCGCCGGCGCCGATCACGATACATACCAATACGCTCCGCTCCGACGATGCGGCGCTGCAAAGCTCGCTTGAGGAGGAGGGCGTTCGCGTGACGCCGCATCCGTGGCTGCCCGGATGCTTTACCGTTTCCGGGACAGGCAGTCTGGAGTCGCTTCGCGCATGGCGTGAGGGAAAATTTCTCGTGCAGGACGCGGCGGCAAGGCTCGCCGCGCTGGCGGCGGACCCAAAGCCGGGGAACTTTGTCATCGACGTCTGTGCCGCCCCCGGCGGGAAGTCCTTTGCGATGTCTTCTCTCATGAATTGTAAAGGGAAAATACTTTCGTGCGATATGGAGGAGCATAAGCTTCAATTGATGAAGCTGGGGGCAGAGCGTCTGGGCATAGACTGCATGGAGATCCGCCTTATGGACGGACGGAGCTTCCGTGAGGAGCTGGCAGACGCTGCGGATGTCGTTCTGTGCGACGTACCGTGCTCCGGACTTGGCATCATCCGCAAAAAGCCGGATATCCGGTATAAGAAGCTTTCCACACTGACCGGCCTGAAGGAGATACAATACGCCATTTTGGAGAATGCGTCTCGCTACGTCAAGCCGGGCGGAACGCTGCTCTATTCCACCTGCACGGTCCTGCCCGAGGAAAATGAAGGCGTCACCGACAGATTTCTCCGCACACACGACGCTTTCCGTGCGGAGGAGTTTACGCTGCCCGGGCCGGTCGGCCGCGTGAACGGCAGTATCACGCTCTGGCCGCAGCGGCATGGGACGGACGGCTTTTACATCTGCCGCATGAGACGCGGACGATAGGGAGGCGCTTTTATGACCGATATCAAATCCATGACGCTTGCGGAGATCACCGACGCGATGCAGGAGCTTGGCGAGCCGGCGTTTCGCGGCAGACAGGTGTTTTCATGGCTCCACAAGGGCGCGGTGAGCTTCGACGAAATGAGCAGCCTCTCCAAGTCCCTCCGCGAGCGGCTTGGAAAGCAATATTACATTACAGCTCCGTCGGTGGCGCGCAAGCAGGTCTCACGGCTTGACGGTACGGTCAAGTACCTCTGGCGGCTGCGGGACGGAAACTGCATTGAGACGGTGCTCATGTCCTATCACCATGGAAATACGGTGTGCATCTCCTCGCAGGTCGGCTGCCGAATGGGATGCAGGTTCTGCGCCTCGACCATCGCGGGAAAGGTCCGCGATCTCGCCCCGTCCGAGCTGCTCGATCAGGTGCTCTTCACCCGGCTGGACTCCGGACGGGACATCTCCAATATCGTTCTCATGGGGATCGGCGAGCCGCTGGACAACCGCGAAAACGTGCTGCGCTTTCTTGAGCTTGTCAATCACCCCGACGGAGCGAACATCGGCATGCGCCATATCTCGCTGTCCACCTGCGGCGTCGTTTCCGGGATCGACGCGCTGGCGGAGGAGAATTTGCAGCTCACATTGTCCGTGTCGCTCCATGCGCCCGACAGCGAAACGCGGAGCCGTATCATGCCCGTCAACAATGCCTATGACGTTGAAGAGCTGTTTGCCGCGTGCCACCGCTATTTTCAAAAGACCGGCAGACGGATCTCGTTTGAATACGCGATGATCGACGGCGTGAACGACCACGACTGGCAGGCGGATCTGCTTGCCGAGCGCATACGGGGAATGCCGGGGCATGTGAATCTGATCCCGCTGAACGACGTGGTTGAAAGCGAATTTAAGCCGAGCCGCCGTGTTGCGGCGTTTCAGAAACGGCTGGAGAGCCGGGGCGTGACGGCGACGGTGCGGCGGAGCCTGGGCGGCGATATCGACGCCTCCTGCGGCCAGCTTCGCCGCAAGGAGATGGAAGCGGAAGAGAGGGAACGGAAATGAAGGCATGCGGCATTACGGACGTTGGTTTGCAGCGTCACGAAAATCAGGACACCTTTGCCGTCGAGCGCGGCGCGGACGACGGACAGCTTATCGCCGTCGTCTGTGACGGCATGGGCGGGGAGCGCTGCGGCCAGCTTGCCAGCAGCATAGCGGTCCGCTCGTTTATCGAAGAGATGCTTGCCGAGCTGCGCGCCGGGATGAGCGCCCGTCAGCTGCGGGAAACGTCCGCGCTGTGTGTGTCCAGAGCGAACACGGCGGTCAACCGTCACGCCGCCGAAAATCCGGACTGCCTCGGCATGGGGACCACGCTTGTCTCCGCCGTCACCTGTGAGGGCGGCGCGGTGGTGTGCAACATCGGCGACAGCCGCGCCTACCGCATCTCGAACGGGAGGATCGAACGGATCACCCGCGATCACTCCGTGGTCGAGGGGCTGATCGAAAGCGGAAATATCACCGCCGAGCAGGCGCGCACGCACCCGAACCGCAACCTGATCACCCGCGCGCTCGGTCCGGAGGAGAGCATCGAATGCGATGTGTACGACGTCGCGCTGGACGAGGGCGACGTTCTGCTGCTGTGCTCGGACGGACTGGTCGTGACCGTTACGGACGAGGAGATGCTTTCGACGGTCGCCGCAGCAGCGACCCCGGCGGAAAGTCTGGAGCGGCTTCTCGCGCTTTCGAAGCAGCGCGGCGCGCCGGACAACGTTACCGCCGTCGTGATCTGCAATCTGTAAGGAAAGGAGGGCGTTCCACTTGGATCAGATGATCGGAAGAATGCTGGACAACCGCTATGAGCTGCTTGAGCTGATCGGCAGCGGCGGCATGGCGATGGTCTATAAGGCGAAGTGCCATCGTCTTAACCGGCTTGTGGCGGTCAAGGTGCTCAAAAGCGATTTTGCGAGCGACGCGGATTTCCGCCGCCGCTTCTACGATGAATCACAGGCGATCGCAATGCTCTCCCACCCGAACATTGTGTCGGTCTACGACGTGTCCCGCTCGTCTCCGGAGTATATCGTCATGGAGCTGATCGACGGCATCACGCTCAAGCAGTATATGGAGCGGCGCGGTCAGCTCAACTGGCGGGAGGCGCTGCATTTTATCACACAGATCATGCGGGGGCTGAGCCATGCGCACTCGCGCGGGCTTGTTCACCGGGACATCAAGCCGCAGAACATTATGGTGCTGCGCGACGGCAGCGTTAAGGTCACGGATTTCGGCATCGCTTATCTGTCAAATTCCGCAAACACCATGACGCAGGAGGCGCTCGGCTCCGTCCACTATATTTCGCCGGAGCAGGCGAAGGGCAACCGTCCGGACGCACGCTCGGATATCTATTCCGCCGGCGTCGTGCTCTACGAGATGCTCACCAACCGCCTTCCGTTCGAGGGGGACAGCGCCGTTTCCGTCGCCATTCAGCATCTGAGCAGCGTCCCGCTCTCTCCGCGCGAGATCAATCCGGAGGTTCCGGAGGCGCTGGAGAAGATCTGCATGAAGGCGATGGCCTCAGACATCTCACGCCGCTATCCGACGGCGGACGCCATGCTGACGGACCTTGAGGAATTCCGGAAAAACCCGAACGTCGATCTTGACTTCAGCATCAAGGACCTTCGCAGCCCGGAGACGGATGAGCCGACGCAGTATCTCCCCGCCGTACAGGCGGTCACGCCGCGCAGGGAGGAGCGGTCGGTCGAAGAGGAGGACGAGCCGGTCGACCGCGACGCGAAAATACGAAAAACGCTGTTTATCACGGGCGGGATCGCACTGGCGGCCGTCGCCGTATTTGCGCTGTGGAATGTGATCATGGCAAGCTTCCAAAAGGAACCCGCGCTGAC
Source organism: uncultured Oscillospiraceae bacterium (assembly GCA_934567115.1). Lineage (GTDB taxonomy): Bacteria > Bacillota > Clostridia > Oscillospirales > Oscillospiraceae > Hominicoprocola. The sequence continues at coordinate 542 of CAKTJA010000119.1, read as the reverse complement.
GGAGTTTGTCGTTCCGCCGCTGCTCGGCAAAACGATCGAGGAGGCGGAGCTTGACCCGCGTGTGAAGGATATCTTCACCATTACGGAGATCGGGAGCCGGGCAAGCAGCGAATTTGCCGAGGGCGAGATCGTTGAGCAGACGCCGGCTGAGGGGAACGTCGTGCGCGGAAACCGCGAGATCAAGGTTTTCGTCAGCACGGGGGAGAAGACCGACGCAATGGAAAACGTAATCGGTATGGACTACCGCACGGCGGAGATCACGCTCAAAAAGCTTGAGCTGTCGCTCGAGTTCAGCTATAAGTACGAGTATTCAAGCAGCTTTAACGTTGACTGCGTGATCCGCACGGAGCCCGCGGAGGGGGAGACCCTTCATCAGGGGGATATCATCGTTCTGGTTCGAAGCAAGGGACCCGAGCCGAAGCCGGTCACCGTTCCGACGTTCCTGACGCTGACGCTGGAGCAGGCGCAGGAGCAGGCGGAGGGGCTTGGCCTGAAGGTCGGACCCGCACAGCACGCCTATAGCGACGCACCGGCCGGCACGG
>CAKTJA010000118.1 GCA_934567115.1 uncultured Oscillospiraceae bacterium | reverse complement strand
GCGGTCTTCCTCCTTTTTAACGGACGCAGAGCGCCGGACGCGTCAGCCCTCCCAGAGCATGCGGATATGCGCGATCCCGTCCTCCAAAAACTCCTCCGACACCTGACGGAAACCGAGCCGCTCATAAAGCTCACGGGCATAGGTCTGCGCCTCGATCACAACACGCCTTGCGCCGAGCCGCTCCCGCGCGACGCGAAGCCCTTCCTCGACGATCCTTGTCCCAAGGCCGCAGCGTCGCCGCACCGCGATCACCCGCCCGATGGAGACCTCCGGGAAATTGACCCCCGCCTCGATCACGCGAAGGCATGCCGCGACCTCGCCGTTCTCTTCAAGCCATACATGATACGAATGCAGGTCCGCATCGTCCACCTCCTGATACGGGCAGCGCTGCTCGACCACAAAAACCGACACGCGCAGCTTATAGAGCGCAAACAGCTCCCGCGCCGTCAGCTCGTCAAACCGTCTGATCTTCAGCTCCATGCTTTTTCCTTTCTATAGCGTCACCGTTTCTTCGGCGTGAAGGAAGCAGAGAATCTTTTCCTTCACCGCCTTCCCCATCACCTGTGAAAGCGCGAGCGAATAAGCCTCAAGCTGCGGACGGTAGCGCTGCACGCGCTCGATAAGTCCGTCCGGCTTAAATCGGTCCGTTTTGAAATCGACCACGACCAGCTCTCCGTCCTCTTCAAAAACGCAGTCCGCCACGCCCTGCAAGAGGATCCTGTCCTCCGCGCACGCCCCCGGAACAAGGTCCGCCGCGCTTTGCAGCAGCGAGAACCGGTATTCCCTTTCAACGTGCCCGGACGCGCGAATGCGCGCGCACAGCGGACTGCCCAGAAACCATGCCAGCGTGCGCGTATCCGCCGCCTCCGCCTGATCGTGCGTCAGAAGGCGGCGCGCCTCCATTTGTGCGACGGCGGCGCGTACATCGTCCTCGCCGGCCTCCGTCGAAAAATCGAGAAACTGCAAAATTGCGTGCATCGCCGTTCCCCGCTCCGCGGGCGTGAGCGAGTGCCCACCGTCCAGAAAGCGCGGGTGCGCAAGGCTCCGCAGCCTCGGCGGGAGCGCGGCGTTCTCGGCGATCTCCGTATCCGGGACTCGGCCTTTCAGCTGCGTCGCCGTCAGCTTTGCGCACAGCGTCGTTTCCAGCGCGTACGGGTAGCGCCACTCCAGCGCCGCCGTGTCGAGCGGAAGCTCCGCTTCCTCCTCCACACATGCGTCCTTCTCCGGTGCGCGCACGGCGTCCGCATATGCGTAACCGTCGTGCACCTCCACGCGCCACGGCGCGTCGTCCGCGGGACAGAGCGGCACGTCCATCTGCGCCAGCTCGCGCAGCGGCTCTGCCTCCGGACGGCACAGAAGCGGCAGCAGGATCCAGTCCGCCATGCACCGCTGCTCCTCCACCGTCTCGCTGCGCACAGGGCAGGACGTCACCCCGGCAAGCTCCGCAAGCCGACCGGACGCTCCCTGCCGCGCACAGACCATGACCAGCTTCTCCTTCGCGCGCGTCATGGCGACGTACAGCACGCGCAGCTCCTCCGCCTTGGCCTCTCTGCGAAGCTCCCGCTCAAGCGCGAGACGCGCGACCGTCGGGTATTTGATCGACCTTTTCGTATCCACGCGGACCGGGCCAAGCCCAAGGGATGGGTGGACGAGCACGGAGCTTTGAAAGTCCATGCGGCTGAACGGCCGTGCCAAATCGGTAAGGATCACGACCGGAAACTCCAGCCCCTTCGACTTGTGGATGCTCATGATGCGCACGCCGCGCGCGTCGCGGACCGTCTGCGGGACCGGCGGCTCGCCGCTCTCCAGCAGCTCGCGCAGACGTTTGACGAAGGAAAACAGGCTCTGCGTGCCCGATCGCTCAAACTCCTCCGCCATCGAAAAAAACGCGCGCAGGTTTTCCCTTCTCTCCGCACCGCCGTGCATCGCGCCGAAAACCGCCGGGAGCCGACAGCGCTCATAAAGCTCGGTCACAAGCTCGCCGAGCGGTACGACCCGCGCCCTCTCGCGCAGGGATCGCAGCGCGGCAAGAAAGCTTTCGGAATCCTCTCCGCCGTCCGCACAGAGCGCATCGTAAAAATCCCCCTCCGGGGACCCTGCACGGATCTCCGCAAGCCGATCCGGCGTAAAGCCGAACAGCGGCGAACGCAGCACCGAGATCAGCGGAACATCCTGCCTCGGATTATCCAGGATCTCCAACAGGGAAAAGGCGACGGCAATTTCCATCGTCCCGTAAAAATCTCCCCCGCTCTCCGCCGCGCAGCGCAGACCCCGGCTCTCCAGCGCGCGGCGGTAATCTGCAAGCCGGGTGCGCGGCGACCTCATGAGGATCACGACGTCCTCCTCCCGCACGGCGCGCGGAAGCTTTGTCGTCTCATCCTGTACAGTAAAACCACTTTTCAGCAGCCGCTGAATATAGTCCGCCGTAAAGTCTGCCTCCGCCCGCGCCGCGCGCAGCTTCTCCGCATCATCCTCTCTCTGCGACAGATCGACCAGATGAAACTCCGTCTCGCAGCCTGCGCCGTCCGGATACCCCGCCCCCGGACGGAGCATCTCATCCGGTCCGTAGTCCAGCTCGCCCATTTCCCGGGAAAGAATGTTGCGAAAGACAAAGTTCGTTGCCTCCAGCACCTCCGCGCGTGAGCGGAAATTGCGGCTGAGCAGCAGCTTCGCGCTCTCCCCCTCCGCCGCGTCGGCGGCGTGCGGCCAGTGCAGATACCGTTCAAGAAAAATATGCGGGTCCGCAAGGCGAAAGCGGTAGATGCTCTGCTTTACATCGCCGACCATGAAAAGGTTTTTTCCTTCACAGGATATCGCGTTAAAAATGCAGTTCTGCACCTCGTTCGTATCCTGATATTCGTCGATCATGATCTCCCGATAGCGCTGGGAGACCGTCCTCGCCAGCTCGGTGGGCGCGCCGTCCTCCCCGACCAGAAGGGCGATGGCGTCGTGCTCCTGATCGGAAAAATCAGCCGCGTTTCTTCGGCGCTTCTCCTCCTGACAGGCGCGGGAAAAATCAGCCGTCAGCCGAAGCAGCGCCAGCATCGCCGGCGCCATGGCCCGAAGGTCCTCCATCGCCTCCTCCGAGCAAACGGAAAAAATGTCCTCCAGCTCCCGGGCCGTTTTCTTGCAGCCGTTCCACACGCTCTGCATCCGCAGCTTCAGCGACTCGTCGCCGCACTTGCGCACGGCGCTCAGGCGCGGAAACTCCACCCGCGCGCGCCCGACCGCGTCCCAGCCGCGTTCGGTCGAAGCCGCCAAAAGAGCGAAGCCCTCCGCCGTTTCGAGGAACTGCGGCGCATATTTTCCGCGCAGCGCTTCATCCCGCGCCATCTCGTCCGCCGCCGCGCACAAAAGCGATTTGCAGTGGAGCGCCTTTCTCCGCGCCCCGGCGAGCAGCAGCGCCCCGCAGTCCATGTCCTCCACGCGCTGCGGCAGCTCCCGCCACATGCTCTCCTGCGCCGCGATCCACCGATCCATGTAGGGCTGGGCCTGAAGCTTCCCGTGCAGCTCGAGCACCAGCGCGGCAAGCGTGCGGTCGTCGCGTCCCGCGCCCAGCGTGTCTGCAAGCAGCGACGCGCCGTCGCCCTCCCGCATTCTCTCATAGAAGCGGTCCAGCGTGCGGGCGAGCACCCGCTCTCTGAGCAGCTGCGCCTCGTTTTCATCCAGCACGCGGAAATCGGGCCTGAGCGCATGCCCGCGCGCATCCTCGGCGATGAGGTGGCAGTTCTCGCGCAGCAGCGCGGTGCAGAAGGCGTCCACCGTTTTGATGTCCGCACGGTAGACGCGCAGCGCCTGCCGCTGCAAATGCGCGTTGGTCGGATCGTTCTGAAGCTTCTCCCCCAGCGCCTTCGCGATCTTGCCGCGAAGCTCCGCCGCCGCCGCGCGGGTATAGGTGATGATGAGAAAATCGTCAAGGTTCGCCCCCTCGTTCTCAACATGGGAAAACAGGCGCTCGACCAGCACCTTCGTCTTTCCGCTGCCCGCAGCGGCGGACACAAGCAGACTTCTCCCTCGGTCCCGCACCGCCGCGCTCTGCTCAGCGGTCAGTACGTCAGCCATCCTCCTCACCTCCCTGTTCAACCGTCTCGTCAACGTGCCGCCAGAACTCCTCGGCGGCCGTCGCGCGGATGTATTCCATGCGGTCGCTGCCGCAGCCCGGATCGAAATGACAGGCCGGCGCAAACTCGCAATAGGTACAGGCGCTCTCCTGCTCACCGCGCGCCCACGGGTCCGCGTCAATGTTTCCGTCGGCCAGCTCGCGCGCGATCCTTCGAACCTGCTCGTCAACGTACCGGCCCAGCCTGCCGAGCTGTGCGGCGGTCGCGATGCTGCCGCTCAGCTCCGCCGCCCCGTCGCCGCCGCGCTTCACGCGGACCGGCAGATAGCGCGGCGACTCGAGAACGCTGTGCTCCATCGCGTGCAGGACCTTCGGGTCTGAGAGCACAAGTCCGGTCCGCTGAAGCTCCTTGCGCATGGCTCGGTCGATCTCCTCGTCCGACGCGCCGCGCGGCATGCTCAGCAGCTTCTCCCGCGCCGGGAGGTACAGCACGCCGGCCGGTTCAATGGGGAAGCCGCCGAAAAGCTCCTCCCCCTCGCTTTTCAGCGCGAAGAGATAGAGCAGCATCTGTAGACCAAGACCGTAGCGCAGCTCGGCAAGGTCAAAGCGCTTGGTCCCGGTCTTGTAATCCACGACGCGCAGGTAAAGCTTTCCGTCGCTGAGCCAGCCGTCCACACGGTCGACCTTGCCGAC
>CAKTJA010000117.1 GCA_934567115.1 uncultured Oscillospiraceae bacterium | reverse complement strand
ACCTTATCGTTCATGACTACGGCCCCGGCCGGGTGATGATCTCCCTTCATGCGGAGGTTCCCGCCCACGGCGACATTATGGCGCTGCACGACGAGATCGACAATGTCGAGCAGCGTCTGCGCCGGGAGCTTGGCTGCGACGCCACCATCCACATGGACCCCATCGTAACCGACGACAGCCTCACCGCCGAAACGCGGCGGAAGGTCGAGCAGCTTGTGAGCGGGATCGACGGGAACATCACGATCCACGATTTCCGGATGGTGACCGGTCCCACGCACACAAACGTCATCTTTGACGCGGTCGTTCCCTTTCGCTTTCGCCTGAGCGATCACGAGGTCGAAAGCGCCATCAAGTCCGCTGTGCGGACGCTGGACGGAAGCTATTTCGCCGTCGTCCGGATCGACAAGGATTATACCAAATAGGAGGTACGCTTATGTCGGAAGAGCTTGCACAGCTTCGGAGGATCGTCTCCGAAAGCGATAACATTGTTTTCTTCGGCGGCGCGGGGGTGTCCACCGAAAGCGGCATCCCGGATTTTCGCAGCACGGACGGACTGTACCGCCAGCGGTGGGAGGAGCCGCCCGAGACCATCCTCAGCCACACCTACTACGAGCGCCATCCGGAGAAGTTTTTTGCCTTTTACCGTGAAAAGCTGCTCCACCCGGAGGCGAAGCCCAATGCGGCGCACCGAAAGCTTGCCGAGTGGGAGCGCGAGGGAAAGCTGCGCGCCGTTATCACACAGAATATCGACGGACTGCATCAGGCTGCGGGAAGCCGCGAGGTGCTTGAGCTGCACGGAAGCACGCTGCGCAACTACTGCGAAAAATGCGGGCGGCTGTACTCTGTGGACGCCATCCTGAACAGCACCGGCGTTCCGATGTGCGCGTGCGGCGGACGCATCAAGCCCGACGTCGTTCTCTATGAGGAGGGGCTGGACGAGCGGACCCTCTCAAGGGCGGTGAGCTATATCGCCAATGCCGACGTGCTCATCGTCGCGGGCACGTCGCTCGCCGTCTATCCCGCCGCCGGGCTTGTGGACTATTACCGGGGTCACAAGCTCGTCGTTATCAACAGAACGCCGCTGAACGGACAAACGCGGGCCGATCTCACCGTCATCGGCTCGGTCGGCGAGATCCTCTCCGCACTGTAAACGCGCGTGAGAAACGGTGCGGCGCGAAAAAAATCCCCCCATCCGATGATCTGTGGTCGATCGGATGGGGGTGCTTTTTTGCAAGGCCACGCATGGCCCCTTTTTCAGGCCGCCGGAAGGTTCAGCTCTCGTTTCCAACGATAAAGCGCATGATCATCGTCGCGGATTCCGCGCGCGTGGCGGAGCCGTTCGGAGAAAGCTCATCCTCCGAAACTCCGTTGATCACGCCGCTGCCGCAGGCCCAGCGCATCGCACTCTCCGCCCATGCGCTGACACTCACCGCGTCCGAAAAGCCCGCAAGCACGGCAAGCTCCGCTGCGCTCAGGTCAAAGCCCTTCAACTGTGCATAGCGGTACAGGATCGCGGCAAGCTGCTCGCGTGTGATCTGGTCGTTCGGACCGAAGGCCCCGCCGTCGTACCCGAGCACAACGCCATTCTCCGCCGCCCAGGCCACCGCTTCGGCGTACCATGCGTCCTTTTCCGTATCCGTGAAGCGCACCTGACCCGCAGACGGCTTACCAGCCATCCGCCACAGGATCGTAACGATCTGCGCCCTCGTCGTCACACCGCCCGGCTCAAAATCACCTTCGGAAACACCCTGCATCAGACCGTTCTCCACGCAGAAATGAATGCCGTCGTGATACCAGCCGCCCATGTCCACGTCGTCAAACGCGTGAAGCGGACAGTCCCCGCTGCGGTCGCAGTCCCGATAGCCCTCGCCGCCAGTCGTCGGCTGCTGCTCAGGCTTCGTCTCCACACCGCCGCCCGTCGAGCCGCCCGATGAACCGGAGCCGCCAGAGGAGCCGGAATCAGAGTTCTTCTCCTCCGCGATCACAAAATAGCCGCTCCGGTCAGCGGCAAAGGATATTCCTCCGTTTTCCGCACTCGAATCCCGCAGCAAAGCCGTTCCGTCCGCGCTTACGCTGCAAACCACGGGCCTGCTATAACCAGCCGGCAGAAGGACCGCGACCGTCCCCGCTCCGTCGAGCCGCGCGCCGTTCTCGTCAATGAAATAAAGCTCAAGCGGCAAAAGACGGGTGCCGATCGACCCCGCACAGTCGGAAAACCAGCGATAAGCCTCCGTCTCCGTGTCGGGAACGCAACGTACGACCATTCTGGCGCCGCTCTTCAGCAGCGCCGTCGGCTTAAACGCGACCGAAAGTCCGCCGCCCGCCGCGACGGTAAAGCTCCCGTCCCCGGACGCGGCGTCCGACACATATACGTTCGGATCGGAGGTATAGCGGTACGCAGCGCTGACAGACGCCGTATCGCTCCCCCCGGACCCAAGTCCCGCGGAAAAGCACGGGACGGTGCACCCGAGGATCAGCAGTGCGGCAGCCGCCGCCGACAGTATCTTCTTCATATTCAACCTCCGATTGTGGTATTAAGCAGCACCGCGCCGGCGCTGCGGAAGGTTTCCGGTTCATATGCCATGATCTTCAGCACGATCTCTTCCCCGGCTGCGGGTACACGCTCAAAGACGAGCGTCCTCACGTACTCTCCCGGGCGAAGCAGACCGGTCTCTCCCAGAACGCCGCCGTCCTCGCCGATCGCACGCAGCTTCAGCCACACGCCGTTATTCTCCGTATTGGTAAAATACACATCGGCGCTGCCGTCGCGGATCGTCACGTTCCCACAGACATACGCCTCAAAGCTCATGCCGTCGCGGTATATCCTCGACCAGCTGACGTCATCCGTTTCCGGAAGTCCGGCCCGGGCCGACGGTTCAAACGGTGGCACGGTAAACTCCGCCTCTCCCTGCCTCCTTCCCCCCAGCGTCAGCGAAAGGATCATGCCGACAACGGAAAGCGCGCAGACCACCGACAGGACCGGCAGCAGTCTCTCCCTCTTTTTCATGCGTCTTCCCCCGCATTTACACACAGACCGCACATGGCGCGGCCAACTCAGCCGACGGTCACCGTAACGCTGCCGATCGCCGCGCCGGTCGTGCCGACAGGGATACTGCCGTTGAGGAGAAGCTTCGCCGTCTTACTCGGAGCCGCTTCAACAGCCGTCCCCTCCGCCGTCGGGAGCGAGACCCTGTCCGTCTCCGTCCCATTAACGGAAAACACGCCCGTCACGCCGGGAAATCCCGGCTCCGCAGCAAACGAAAGCGTCACGTCTACCGCCGCGTTTGAGTGGTTCGTAACCGTGATCTCGTCGCCCCCGGCGTCGTTGACAGACCAGCCGCCGGCGGTCATATCATACGCATGCGTCTGCGGATTCCATGTCCCCTCACCGAAGGCCGTATAGGTAAACGCCAGCGTTCCCCATGTCACATCCACGCTGTAAACCGTGCCGGTGCTCGCCCCGTCCCGATAGTCGGCGCTCACGCCCTTCGAGGCGGAGCCTCCGTCTCCATTGATCTTCTCTGCGGCGAGCGCAGCCGTTCCCAGCGAGAGCGCAAGCGCAAGCGAGAGCATCAGACAAAGCCTCTTCATGTTTCTCGTCCTTTCAAATCTATTTGTTATCCATGTATTTTCCAAGTCTTACGGCCCCCGGAAGGGCCAAGTTATTCGAGCTACGGCGTCACCGTGACCGACGCCGGGATCTCTGTATCAAGCATTGCCCGCTCCCCCGTGACCGGGTCGTAATACAGCACGACCAGCTTCCCGCCGCAGCCGCCGGGAGAAAGCAGCGTCTCCGCCCCATCCTCCAGCGCAAGCGACGTGACCTGATATCCCGGGACGATCCTCCCGGACTTCGCAACAACTGTTTCGCCGACCACGAGCTGCACCACCGCATCCTGCGTGGACCGGGCGGGGTTGGCAAAAAGCAGCGACGCTCTCTTTTCCGAAAGGCTGACGCCGACCTCCCTTTTGTAGGTCAGGCTGACCGCGCCGCCGCCCTCGGGCGCGTCAAGGCTTCCGCCCTCGTCGTCCGCGATCGCTTCGGCATTTTCCTCCACCTCAACTTGTGCGTAGTCAGGCGCGGGCGACTCGCCGCTTCTGAAAAAGAGCGCCCAAATCGATACCCCCACCGAAATGGCGGTGATTGCGGCGAGTACGACGATCAACCGGGTCTCTCTGTTTTTTCCGTTCACCCGCGCTTACCCCGCGATCGTGACAATGATGCTGCCGATCGTAAGTCCCGCGCAATCCTTCGGAAGCGCGCCGCTCAGCTCGAGCCGCACGCTCTCTTCCTGCGCCTTTTCCAGCCGGATAGAATCAACATCGCCCGCATCGTTTACAAACCGGCCGCTCACAGCCGTGCCCTCAGCCGTCGGCACATATTGGAAGCGGACCGCGACCGACTCCGTCCCGGTGTTGCGCACCGTGATCGAGCTGCCGTCCGCATCATTCGCCGACCATGTGCCCGCACCGTTTTCCTCGTATGTGTGCGTCTCGGGGTTCCACGTTCTGTCCGGGGCCTGATAGGTAAACTCCATCGCGCCCCATACGATATCGACGCAGATGACGCTGCCATTGACATAATTCCCGTCACCCGTAAGCAGGACCGCCGGTGCATAAAGCGTCGGGAACACGTTCGCGGGGTCGCTCAGATCCTGCCCCCACACGCTGCCGTCGCAGCGCACTCCGCTGATCTCGCAGTCCTGCCGCAGAAGATAGGCGATCTCGCCGGACGCAAAGCTATCGCTCGATTTCGGCACGCCGTATTTCTC
>CAKTJA010000116.1 GCA_934567115.1 uncultured Oscillospiraceae bacterium | reverse complement strand
GCGCGTCCATGTTGGACATGCGCGTATGCATGTGCAGCTCAACACGCTTGACCTCCGCCGTGTCCATCCTGCCCTCATGCGATATCTCCGTAATATCGCGCGGGTTGAGCTGCATGTCGTGCCCGTCGTAGGTCAGCTCCATCGTCCCCGCGACGCGCAGCCACATGCCGACCGACACCCTGTCCCTTACCGGCGCGACCTCCTTTTCCAGCATTTTCCTCCGCACGATGACCGAACCGTTGTAGTCCGTCATCTCGATCAGCAGCAGCCATGTGCCGGGCTGGCGCAGCTCGCGGAACTCGCACTTGAAGACCTTTCCCTCGACCACGACGCTGCCGGCCTTCGGGTTCAGCTCCGTCATCGGAACGACCTTCCCCTTGATCTCCCGGCCCATGATGAGCTTGCCGGGGTCGCGGCCCTTCTTCTCGCCCGCCGGTCTTTCACTGCCGCCCGTCCACGTCACGCGCATGCTCACGCCGTTCAGCTCATACCGCTCCGCCAGCAGCCTCTCGATCACGCCGCGCTCCGCGTCCGTGATCTCCTGTGCCGCCGTCAGCGAAACGGTCATTGAACGGCTCTCCTGCTCAACGGTAACGTCGGTCACATACGCGCCGTTGAGCAGCACGCGCAGCCCGATCGGCGGCGCAAAGCCCTCGAACAGCTCTAAAAACGGTATCCTCTGTGCCATTGTCCTTCCCCGTTTCCTCCGTGCTCAAAGCTTTTCGATCTCGCCGAGCAGCGCGTCGAGCAGCTTCTCCTGCGGGACCTTATACAGAATCTCTCCCCGGCGGAAGATCAGGCCCTCGCCCTTTCCGCCGGCCACGCCGATATCCGCGGCCCTCGCCTCGCCGGGTCCGTTGACCACGCAGCCCATCACCGCGACGGTGATCGGCTTATCACAGTCCTCCAGACGCCGCTCCAGCTCCTCGGCGAGGGGGATCATGTCGTAGGCCGTCCGTCCGCAGGTCGGGCAGGAGATCAGGTTCACGCCGCTTTTCCGCAGTCCGCAGGCGCGCAGGATCTTCTTTGCCGCATAGACCTCCTCCACCGGATCGGCGGTCAGCGACACGCGGATGGTGTCGCCGATCCCCTCGCACAAAAGGCCGCCAATGCCGACGGCGGACTTCACAAGCCCCATGGCGGGCGTTCCCGCCTCGGTCACGCCGAGGTGCAGCGGATAGTCCACCCGCTCATGCAGCGCGCGATACGCCGCCATGCAGAGCGGAACGTCCGAGCTTTTCACAGAAATGCAGATATCCTCAAAGTCATATTTCTCCAGCAGCGCGGCATGGCGCAGCGCGCTCTCGACAAGCGCCTCCGGCGTGACGCGCCCGTACTTCTCCAGCAGCTCCTTCTCTATCGAGCCGCCGTTCACCCCGATGCGGATCGGGACGGAGCGCCTTTTGCATGCTTCCACGACAGCCCTCACGCGGTCCTCGCCGCCGATATTGCCCGGATTGATGCGGATCTTATCCGCCCCGCGCTCCGCCGCCGCAACAGCGAGCCGGTAGTCAAAATGAATGTCCGCCACAAGCGGGATATGGATCCTCTCTTTGATCGCGCTCAGCGCCCGCGCAGCCTCCTCCGTCGGCACCGTGACGCGCACGATGCCGCACCCCGCCTTCTCAAGCCGCAGGATCTGCGCGGCCGTCGCCTCCACATCCTCCGTCCTTGTATTGCACATCGACTGGATGCTCACCGGAGCGCCGCCGCCGACCGGTACGCCGCCGACCATGATCTGTCTCGTCATTTCAACCACCTGTTCCGCCGCACCCCGGCGGCATAAAAGTTTTGCACCCTCGTCACAGAAGCTTCATCACGTCATGGAACGTGACCAGAAGCATCAGACCCATCAGCAGGGCGAACCCCGCCATATGGATGTAATTTTCGTACTTCGGCGGTATTCTGCGCCGAAACAGCGCGTACGCCGCCGTGTTCACCAGAAGAAACAGGACCTTTCCCCCGTCGAGCGCGGGGAGCGGCAGCAGATTCATCACCGCAAGATTGACCGCGATCAGCGCGGCAAGGTAGAGAATGCTCTCCGCCGCCGCAGCCGCTCCGTTTTCGTTGTTTTTCTCCGCCTCGGCCTGCGCCTCTTCCCCAACGTCCTTGATGGTCGAAACGATGCCGACCGGCCCGCTGAGATCGTCAAGCCCGGCGGAGCCGTTCGCCAGCATCATGATGCTCAGCCGCACCAGACGCACGAAATCAAGCGTGTTGTACCAGCTGTAGCGCAGCCTTACGAGCGGGTCCGCCTTCACGACGCCGCCGTAGACAAAGCCGTAGGCGCGATAAGGCTCCCCATTCTCGTCCGTATAGGTTTGAAGCGTAAGCGTGCGCTGAAGCTTTTCGTCCCCGCGCCGGATCGTCAGCTCGACCGCGCCGTCCTCGCCCCGGTCGATCACGTTCAGCAGCATCGAAACGTCGTCCCGAAGGTAGACCCTCTCGCCGTTGACGGCCCAGATCACATCCCCGGTCATCAAACCGTCCTCCCCCTGCTGGGGAAAATCCGGGTTCAGCTCAACGATCTCCGCCGTGTAAAAGCCCTGCGCTCCGGCGTAAAGCAGAAGCATGATGACAAGCCCGGTGAGAAAATTCATCGCCGCGCCGGCGACAAAAACCAGCAGCTTCTTCCAAAAGCCCTGCCGTTCCAGCGAGCGCGGATCGTCGCTCGACTCGTCCTCGCCCTCCATCGCGCAGAATCCCCCGATCGGAAGCAGCCGCAGCGAATACTCGGTCTCGCCCTTTGTTTTGTGGAATATGGCGGGTCCCATTCCGATGGAAAATTCGTTCACACGAACGCCGCAGGCCTTCGCCGCAAGAAAATGCCCCAGCTCATGCACGGCGATCAGCACGCCGAAAATCAAAATCGCAGCAACAATATACATGGAAAACTCCTTTGGATCTTCTTATCGGATATGGGCGCGGACCGCCTGCCGTGCCAGCAGGTCCGCCCGAAGAATGTCCTCAAGCGACGGGCGCTCCGTCTGCTCGACCGCGCCGAGCGCCGTCTCCACCAGCGGCGGAATGTCGTTAAACGAGATCCTGTCCCGCAAAAACGCCTCGACCGCCGCTTCGTTCGCCCCGTTGAGCACGGCGCAGAAGGTCCCTCCCACCGCCGCGCACTCCCGCGCGAGCTTCAGACAGCGGAACGTCTCCTCGTCCGGAGCGGAAAACGTCAGCGGCGGGCAGGACAGCAGGTCAAGCCCCTCCGCGCATGACTCCGCCCTGTTGGGATAGGTCATCGCATAGCGGATCGGCAGCTTCATATCCGGCGTGCCGAGCTGGGCGAGCAGCGCACCGTCGCGGAATTCCACAAGCGAATGAACGATGCTCTGCCGGTGGATGACCGCATCCACCTTCCGCAGCGGCAGACGGTAAAGCCGCATCGCCTCGATGATCTCAAGGCCCTTGTTCATCAGCGTCGCGGAATCGACGGTGATCTTCGCGCCCATCGTCCAGTTCGGGTGGCGCAGCGCGTCGGCGCGCGTTTTGCCCGCCAGCTCATCGCGCGAAAGGCCGAAAAACGGCCCGCCCGAGCAGGTCAGGATCAGCCGCCTGATCTCGCTGCGGTCGCGGCAGCCCTGCACACACTGGAAAATGGCGCTGTGCTCGCTGTCCACCGGGACGATCTCCGCCCCGCAGCGATCCGCCGCGTCCATCACCAGCTCGCCCGCGCAGACAAGCGTCTCCTTATTCGCAAGCGCGATGCGCTTTCCCTTTTCGATGGCGGCAAGCGTCGGGCGCAGCCCGATCATCCCCACCACGGCAGTCACGACCGTGTCCGCGTCCTCCGCCGAAGCCGCGGCAAGCAGACCCTCCATACCGGAACGGACCTCGATCTCCGTATCCCGCAGCCGTTCGCGCAGCTCGGCTGCGGCGGCTTCGTCATACAGCACCGCAAGACGCGGCAAAAACTCCCGCGCCTGCCGCTCCATCAGGTCCACGCTCGAATTTGCGGTCAGCGCGGCGACGCGCAGACCAAGCTCGCGCGCGACCTCCAGCGTCTGCCGGCCGATGGAGCCGGTCGAACCAAGTAAAGCAATTGTCCTTGTCATATTGCTCCAATCCCGGCAAACAGATACACAACCGGCGCGATAAACATGGTCGAATCAAACCGGTCGAGCACCCCGCCGTGCGTGAGAAACAGATGGCTGTAATCCTTGATCCCCGCCTCGCGCTTGACAAGCGACATGGAGAGGTCGCCAAGCTGACCAAACACATTAGCGACCGCTCCCACGAGCGCGAGCATGGCATAGTCCGGAGCGTAGCCGAGCCACCTCTTCCCAATCAGGCCGAGCAGCAGCATCGCAAGCGCGCTCCCGATCGGTCCCCCGACCGCGCCCGCCCACGTCTTGTGCGGGCTGACGTGGGGCGCCATCTTGCGCTTGCCGAACCACATTCCGAAATACATCGACAGCGCGTCGCCCGCAAAGGCGATAAAAAACGGCGCAAGGACATAGACCCTGCCGAAGTCCTCATGCATCCGCAGCAGGAAGATGCAGCTGTACATTGCGGGAAACACGATGCCGCCGACCATCGCCACCGCCGCGTCGTGGAAGGTGAACGGCTTTTCGCCGCCGTAGGTCTTGACCGCGAACAGGAACGACATTATCACGATGAGCCAGCGGAACACGGCGACACCGGAGATCGGAAAAGCGTCCGCGCTGCCCAGCGTCTCCTTAAAGAGCCATATCTCCTGCATCACGACCGCCGTGACCAGTCCCCAATAGAAATTGGACGGAACATTCTCCCCCGCCGTGTGCAGCAGCTCATACGCCGCGATCCCGGCGATGGCGCACACGAGCA
>CAKTJA010000115.1 GCA_934567115.1 uncultured Oscillospiraceae bacterium | reverse complement strand
GTGTTCAGCTTATCCTTCGGGATGCCGGTGCCGTCGTCGCTGACGGAAAAGCAGGCGCAGTCGCCCTCCCGCTCAACGCTCAGCCGGATGTGCTTCGCACCCTCGCCGTGCAGCACGGCGTTCTCCATCAGGTTCAGGATGACCTGCTGGATCAGCGTTGCGTCCATCGGGACGAGCAGCACCTCCTCCGGAACGACGACCGATATCTCAAGGTCGTTTTTCTTAAAGCGCTTCTGGAACTTTCGAACGGAAACCGCGACGATCTCCTCCGCCGCCTCGCACTCCTTGCGGATGGTCGCGCTTTCACCGGAAATGCGCGTGACCGACAAAAGGTTCTCCACCATGCGGATCAGCCACTGCGCATCCTCGCTGACGTCGCGCAGCAGCTTGCGGCGCTGCTCCGGCGAGAGCGTATCTTCATTCTCCAAAACGGCGGAGGTATTGCCGACGATGCTGGTCAGCGGCGTGCGGATATCGTGGGACATGGCGCGCAGCAGATTGGCGCGCATGGTTTCGCGCTCGGCCTCCGTGCGCAGCCGCTCCTGTTTTTTCAGCTTCGTGTTCATCGCGCTGATGATGACCGACACCGCCAGCATGGAAAGAAAGGTCAGCGGATAGCCGGTCAGCGTGAAGTTAAACGCCCAGAAGGGGTAGGTAAACACGTAGTTGACGCATACGACACCGAACAGCGCGCTGAAGATCCCCCAGAAATACCCCTCCGTCAGACGGGAGATCACCGCGACCGACAGCACGAAAAGCAGCGTCGTATAGCTTCCGTTCTCGTCAACGCGGCGCAGGAGATAGCATATCCCCGCAGCGGCGGAGAGAAACAGCAGCGTGGTCCCCGCGTCCCTGAGCGTTGGAGGGATGCGCCGTCCCGGCGGCTCCCCCGTCCTGTGCAGGCTCCGGTTTTCAAAGCGTTTCATCGCGCAGTCCTCCCGTCCGGCGCGCCGGGGACAAGCGGCGGGTTCGCCGCCATCGCACCGTAAAGCGCCGGCAAAGCGGTATGCTCGCCGCAGCTCCCGACCGTCCGCACGGCGGACGGCGGCGGGACGGAGCACCGCTTTTCACTCATTGTATCATATCTTACGCTAATTATCTGTTAAGCTTTGGGAAAATGCAAGAGTTTTTCATCTCCTGTGCACAGGAATGTTCTGGAAGGGCCGCGCCCAGCGGTCCGGAGGGAAAGACGGAACCGGCACAGTGCGCCGGCTCCGTCTTTTCAAAAGGGAGAGGTGAGAATCTATTATGTATAAAGACAACAATTGCGGCTCAGATCCTGCGGATATCGATCGAGCTTACACGGCCAAGGTCAAAGCCCGGCTCCTGCTGAAGGGCCGCGATAATGGCAACCTTCACCTCAGCCGTCAGGCCGTCGGCAGGGACGGCGGGCACGGCGGGGGCAGCCGGTGCGGCAGCCTTCGGCGGTTCGGGCTTCTCGGTGGACTGCAAAACCTTACCCATCAGCATCGTCAGGAAAATAATGCAGGTCAGGCCGACAAAAGTGGTCCCCATACCCATCAGGCACACAAACAAATTAGATACTTCCACGGAAAACACGCTCCTCTTTTTTCTCTTGGTGTCCCCATTATACGTTTGCGTTTTTCCCCACACAAGTCCCCCGAAGCGGTCTTTACGCCGTCTTTACGTGCGCCGCCGCTCTCTTAACAGGAGGTTAACCCTCTCCGCCGTCCCTTTCGATCTCCGCCACGGTCAGCGTGCCGCCCGCCACGCGGAAGCGGACCTCCAGCCCGGCGAAGCGCATGCCGTAGAGCCGGTCGGGATCGTTCTGATAGGTCGGCCTTGGGTCCTGCGCCAGAACGCCGCGCAGCGCGTCGCGCTTCTCCCGGTCCACCCGCTCAAGAAGCTCGGGCGGTATCTCCACCGTCAGCTCGCCGCCGCGCTCCGGCGCGAAGCCGCCGACGGCCTCCGGATGGCAGTCCGCGTACGGAAGGTACGGCTTGATGTCATAGATCGGCGTGCCGTCCACCAGATCCGCGCCGGAGACGAGCAGTCCCGGTCCCTCCGCCGTGTGCATCACCGCCTCCAGCCTGACGCAGCTGAGCGCGATCGGGTTCGGGCGGAACGGGGAGCGCGTTGCAAACACGCCGACGCGCTTATTCCCGCCGAGACGCGGCGGGCGCACCGTGGGCGACCACTCCTCGCGCACGGCCTCGGAGAACTGCCAGACCAGCCACAGGTGGGAGAAGCCCTCTATGCCGCGCAGCGCGTCCTCGCGGCGGAACTCCGGCTCAAACACGATCTCGGCGCGCAGGGAATCGACAAGTCCGCTCTGGCGCGGAACGCCGAACTTGGTCTTGAAATCGCTGCGAATGCGGGCAATGACCTTCAGTGTGTGTATCTCCATAAAAACCTCCCAGTGCTGACGGCGCGTCCCGTCCTCCGGTGAAAGCGCGCCGGCGTGGATTCTCCTCCGGTCCGCGCGGACCGAAGGCTTAAAAAGCGCCGCGGCTGCTCGAAGTCAGCCGCGGCGTTTCCGTGTGATTATTTCAGCTTATTTGAGCTTCATCGGGGTCAGCGACAGATAGTCGTCAAGCGTACCGTCGTGCAGGCAGCAGTCAATGATCTCGCGGCCGAGCGGGTCAAGATCGTCGCAGACAAACTGCTGGATCTGCTCCTTGAAGAAGTCGGTCAGGATCTTCGCACCGGCGTCGTAGCCCTCGTTGCCGAGCTTGGACTGCGTCTCCGGACGCAGGAAGGTCTGACGCACGAACTGACCGTCGAGCTTCATCTCGTCGAGCGCGTAGCCAAAGAGCGCGCAGCGGGCGGGGACCAGATGCTTCGCGCGCACATAGCCCAGATGGCGGGCCAGATACTCACGGCTGAGCCACTCGCCCATAAAGCCGACGTGATACGCGCCGATGTGCTGGTTGGGAATGAGGACGTTCGTCGTCTTCGGGCTTGCCATGATCTGCTCAAGCAGAAGGTTCGCCTGTGTGACCTTGCGTCCGGTCGCGAACGGCCAGTAGGAGCCGACGCCCTCGGCCTTCAGGCCGCTGCCGGCGTTCGTGTCGGCGATGGAGGGGTTCTTGAAGCCGCGCGGGGACACCAGACGCCACAGCCACGCAATCGACTGCGGAACGACCTGAAGCATGCCCATCACGCCGTAGTTCGGGTTCTTCGCGGTGGACGGCGGCATACGCACACCGAAGCTGCGCACATCGACCTCGACAGGCTCGGTATCCGGCACGATGTTATCGACCATCGCGCGCGGCAGGATCACGCGCGGGTTGGAGCAGCGCTTGCCGTTCGACTCGATCACATGCTCCCAGATCAGGCAGGTCGCGCCGGGCACGCCGTCAAGATTGAAGAAGACCAGCGGCTCCGCCGGGTGGATGCAGATGCGCTCGTAGAGCGGGCTGTTGCCGTAGGCGTTCACGCCGTCCATGCGCAGGAACCAGCCGTCCTCCGCGTCGAGAATGCGGAGCTTTCCGCTCTCGGGGTCCTGAAAGCTCTTGAGCGCACAGGCCATGTCGTCGGCGATGGGGCGGATCTTGCAGCTTTCGCTGAGGGTCATGTAGTACTTTTCACCCGTGACCGTATGCGTACCGATCAGCAGACGGTCGTCCGCCTCGCGGTGGAAGTCCTCGAGCATCTCGCTCTTGCCGCCGCCGGACGCGCCCTCGTGCATGAAGACGATTTCGTTTTCGTACGGCGTTTCGACCATCGCCGCGCTGGTGTGGCAGCAGACCCAGCCCTCGTGCTCGCCGATGTCGAGCAGGATAGAGAAAACGCCCTTCTTCGCGCTCGGACCCGGATAGAGGTTGTAGGCCCACACCTCATGCATATCCTCCGAACGGTTGTGGACCACGGCCTGCTTGCCGTCGAAGTGCGTGTGACGGAACGGCGGCGCGACGAAGATCACGGCGCGGGGCTTAAAATGCTCGGGCACGTCCGCGATGCTCATGAAGCCCTGCATGTCGGCAAGGGAGAGCGCGAAAAACGCGGCGTTCATCGGGCATACCATCAGGCTGTCATAGCCGTGTCCGTTGGGACCGGCCTGGAAGGGCAGCAGCACCACCTGCTGGGTGCCCAGCCAGTCAAGCGTCTCCTGACGGAGCTTGGAAAAATCATAGCCGTAGCGCTCCTTAAAGCGGGGCTTGTCGGTGGGCAGGTCGTCGCCGATGGACATGCAGTTGGGATCGCGGCGGCGCATATAGTCCTCCATGAAGTTGACCACGCAGCCGTTCTTGCAGCGCACGACCTCGGCCTCCTTGACCATGCCGCGGCCCTCGATCGGATAAACCACGTCGTAGCGCGAGGTGTGCGTGGGGCCGTAGGCCATTTCCTGCAGCTCCTCCTTCGTCTCGGCGTAGGCGATGCACTTGCATTTTTTCAACGCTTCCCTTACCTCGGGGGCAAGCTCGAAGCGGTTGAAGTAGTTGTCTGTATACATATTCAAAACCCCTCCCCAGAATAAAAGATCAGGTCGTACATTATCATACTTTCCTCAAAAAAGCAACAAAAAGTTTATAAACGGCCTTATTAGCTTCTCTAATTATGCACAAAGTCATTCATTTTTCTCACCGCGCGCAGGAATTGCTGCACGCGAGCCGCGTCCGGCCCTGTCCGTCCGCTCACGAAAGCTTGCGGATAAAGTTGCCATGGACGGTCACGCCCTCCTGCGTGATGAAAAAGGCGTTCGGGTCCAGCTCGTGGACCACGCCGTAAAGATCGGCCTCCTCAAACTTGGAAACGCAGACGCACAGCACGCGCAGACTGTCGCCGGTGTAAGCGCCGCGGCCCTCCCAGTAGGTCACGCCGCGGCCGAGCCGGGCCATGATGTTCTTCGGCAGGTCGGGGTCCTCGTCCTTGGTGAAG
>CAKTJA010000114.1 GCA_934567115.1 uncultured Oscillospiraceae bacterium | reverse complement strand
CCGGTCGAGCCGGAGCTGAGCGGCATGCTTTCGTTCGGCACAGAGCGGGAGAGCGCGGTCGACACGCTGCTTGCGCTGCTCCGCGCCGCCCGCGCGCAGGAGATGCTTGCGGGGATCGGCGGCATCGACCTCTCCGACGCCACGGAGATCCGGCTGGAATATCTGGACCGCTTCTCCGTGCGGCTCCCGTGGGGGAGCGATCCGGACTACAAGCTTCGAAGCCTTCGGGCCGTGGCGGACTATCTTGAGCTCAACGAGGCCGGCGAGATCAATCTGATGGCGGACGGAAAGGCGAGCTTTATTCCGAAAGAGTAGAAACACGGCGATAAAAAAATTTCAGGAAATTGCGCGGGGCTATTGACCGCGGCGAAAAAGAGTAATACAATAAACTCGTTGCAATATACTCAATGTTGTGGCGTATTCGACGGGAAGCGCCAGCGTTGCACAAGTGATAGTAGGAGGAACCGACATGGCATTCGGATTGGAAACCGGCGTTGAAAACGTCGTCAGGATCAAGGTTATCGGCGTTGGCGGCGGCGGAAACAACGTGGTCAACCGCATGGTGCGCTCCGGGACACGGGGGGTGGATTTTGTCGCGGTCAACACGGATAAGCAGGCGCTCAACGTTTCCAGCGCTACCTATAAGATCCAGATCGGCGAAAAGCTGACGCACGGTCAGGGCGCGGGAAGCGACCCGGAGGTCGGCCGCAAAAGCGCGGAGGAGAGCCGCACCCAGATCTCCAAGGCGCTGGAGGATACCGATATGGTGTTCATCACCGCCGGCATGGGCGGCGGAACGGGGACGGGCGGCGCGCCCATCGTGGCGGAGATCGCCCGCGAGCAGGGGATATTGACCGTCGGCGTCGTCACCAAGCCCTTCGGCTTTGAGGGCCGCCGCCGCATGCAGCAGGCCGAAAAGGGGATCGAGGACCTGCAAAGCAAGGTGGACTCCCTCGTCATCATTCCGAACGAGCGGCTCAAGCACGCGACCGATCAGAAGATCACGTTTGCAAACGCCTTTGAGATCGCGGACGACGTGCTTCGTCAGGCGGTCCAGTCGATCTCCGACCTGATCCGGGATACCGGCTTCATCAATCTCGACTTCGCGGACGTCACCGCGATCATGAAGGACGCGGGCATGGCGCACATGGGCGTCGGCCGCGCGGCCGGCAAGGGCAAGGCGGAGGAGGCCGCGCGCATGGCGATCTCCAGCCCCCTGCTGGAGACTTCCATCCACGGCGCGCGCGGCGTACTTATCAACGTCACCGGCTCGATGGATATCGGACTGGAGGAGGTCGAACAGGCCGCGTCGCTGGTGCAGGACGCCGTCCATCCCGACGCGCTGACCATTTTCGGCGCGACCTTCGACGAAACGCTCGACGACGAGATTCGCGTCACGGTGATCGCCACCGGCTTTGCCGACGGAAAGGGCGCGCCCGCTCCCGAGGAGAAGAAGGAGGAGCAGAAGCCCGCCGCCGGGATCGAGCCGATCAATTTCGAGCAGGACAAGGCCGCCGCCGAGGCGGAGAAGAAGGCGGAGGAAGAGGACGATCCCTTTGCCGATATCTTTAAAATTTTCAATCGCGAGCGCTGAAAAATTCCATAAACTGCCGAAAACCGCAGGCTTTGGCCGGCGGTTTTCTTTTTTCGTTTTCCGCACTGACGCAGAAAAAGCTTTCCATGCCAGCGCCGTCAGATTTTGTGCGGACTATTTTGCGCGCCATTGCAGAAAGTAACACAGCCGCCGCGAAACGGCAGTCCGCCGGATCGGGCGCGGCAAAAAATCAACTTTCAAAAAGACGGCCTTCTCTTTTTGAAAATGAGAGGTGATGGGATGGATGAAAGGCGACGGAGGAGGCGCGGACGGCGCGGCGCAGCCGTCTGTGTCGGTTTACTCTTTGCGCTCTCCGCCCTGCTGGCTCCGACGCGGGCGATGACCGTTTCCTCGGTGCGGCCCGGACAGACCGGAGCGCTGGTCCCGGTGGGAAAAGCGGTGGGAGTGAAGCTTTTCGCCGAGGGCGTGCTGGTCGTCGGACTGTCTGACGGAAAGGAGAACTCGTCTGCGGCGAAGGAAAGCGGCATAAAGGTCGGCGATCTGATCCTGACGATGAACGACGTCACGATCCAATCGACCGAGCATTTGCAGACGCTTCTGACGGAGAACGGAGACACGGAGGCCGTATTCGGCGTCCGCCGAAACGGAAAGCTTCACAGGATCACCGCAGCCCCGGAGAAGGGGGCGGACGGCGTGTACCGGCTCGGCGCGTGGATCCGGGACAGCATGGCGGGGATCGGAACGGTGACGTTCTATGACCCGCAGACCGGCGCGTTTGCCGCGCTGGGCCACGGGATCACCGACGTGGATACCGGGAAGCTGATGCCGCTCTCGCGCGGCTCGGTGATGGCGGCGAGCGTGAAGGCGGTCAAGCGCGGAGAGCGGGGCGCGCCCGGAGAGCTGAGGGGCGACTTTGATCTTACGCATGATCTTGGGGCGCTTTACGCCAATACGGAGTGCGGGATTTTCGGCGTTCTGCCGGAGAGCAGCCGGCCCGAAGCCGCAGGGGAGGCGATCCCCGTTGCATCCAGAGAGGACGTTCACGCGGGTCCGGCTGTGATTTTGGCGAACTGCCGGGGCGACACGGTCTGCGCCTATGAAATTCAGATCGAAAAGCTATACAGCGGCTCCGCGCCCACGCGGAACATGCTCGTGCGGGTAACGGACCCCGCGCTGCTGGAGCTTACCGGTGGGATCGTACAGGGCATGAGCGGCAGTCCCATCGTGCAGGACGGCAGACTTGTCGGCGCGGTGACGCACGTTCTCGTGGACGATCCGACAAGAGGTTATGGAATTTTGATCGAAAATATGCTTTCGGCGGCGGAGCCGGCGCAGGGGCGCACGGCAACGGCGTAAGAGCGGGCTGGGCGGCAGGGCGCATGCGCCTTGCCGCCCGGCTTCGGCATGCCGGGCGGAGCCTGACGCTCTGCGGGGCGGAAGACGGCGGAGCGGGTCGGCCTGTGCCGGGGCCGGAAGAAAGGCGGAAACTTTTGCCGAATTTTTCAAAGAAATTTGTTGCAAGTTTGAAAAAAAGTGTCTATAATAATAGGGCTTATAAATCGTTTGAATTGAGATACTTTATTTTTGGAGGAAAGTTATGAGCAAAAAGTACTGCTACCTGTTCACCGAAGGCAACGCCGACATGCGCGCGCTTCTCGGCGGAAAGGGCGCGAATCTGGCCGAGATGACCAACATCGGCCTGCCCGTCCCGCAGGGCTTCACCATCACGACCGAGGCCTGCACCCAGTATTATGAGGACGGCCGCCAGATCAACGAGGGCATCATGGCGGAGATCATGGAGTATGTCGAGAAGATGGAGAAGATCACCGGCAAGAAGTTCGGCGACCTCCAGAATCCCCTGCTCGTCTCCGTCCGTTCCGGCGCGCGCGCGTCCATGCCCGGCATGATGGATACCATCCTGAACCTCGGCCTGAACGAGGATGTGGTCAACGTCATCGCCGAGAAGTCCAACAATCCCCGCTGGGCTTGGGACTGCTACCGCCGCTTTATCCAGATGTATTCCGACGTCGTTATGGAGGTCGGCAAGAAATACTTCGAGCAGCTTATCGACCAGATGAAGGAGAAGAAGGGCGTCACGCTCGACGTCGAGCTGACCGCCGACGATCTGAAGGAGCTGGCCGGCCAGTTCAAGGCCGAGTACAAGGCCAAGATCGGCGCCGACTTCCCCACCGATCCCAAGGAGCAGCTCATGGGCGCGATCAAGGCCGTCTTCCGCTCCTGGGACAATCCCCGCGCCAACGTCTACCGCCGCGACAATGATATCCCGTACTCCTGGGGCACGGCGGTCAACGTGCAGTCCATGGCCTTCGGCAACATGGGCGACGACTGCGGAACCGGCGTTGCCTTCACCCGCAACCCCGCCACCGGCGAGCGCAAGCTCTTCGGCGAGTTCCTGACCAACGCGCAGGGCGAGGACGTTGTCGCCGGCGTGCGCACCCCGATGCCCATCGCCGAGATGGCTGAGAAGTTCCCCGAGGCCTTCAAGCAGTTCGAGAACGTCTGCAAGACCCTTGAGGACCACTATCGCGATATGCAGGATATGGAGTTCACCGTCGAGCACGGAAAGCTCTACATGCTTCAGACCCGCAACGGCAAGCGCACTCCCGCCGCCGCGCTGAAGATCGCCTGCGACCTCGTGGACGAGGGAATGATCGACGAGAAGCGCGCCGTCGCGATGATCGAGCCGCGCACGCTCGACACCCTGCTCCACCCCCAGTTTGACGCTGCGGTGCTCAAGAAGGCCCCCGTCATCGGCAAGGCCCTGCCTGCGTCCCCCGGCGCAGCCTGCGGAAAGATCGTCTTCTCCGCCGAGGATGCGAAGGCGTGGAAGGAGCGCGGCGAGAAGGTCGTGCTCGTCCGTCTGGAGACCTCTCCCGAGGACATTGAGGGCATGAAGGCCTCTCAGGGCATCCTGACCGTTCGCGGCGGCATGACCTCTCACGCGGCTGTCGTGGCGCGCGGCATGGGCAAGTGCTGCGTTTCCGGCTGCGGCGAGATCAAGATGGACGAGGAGAACAAGAAGTTCGAGCTGGCCGGCAAGGTCTACCGCGAGGGCGACTGGCTGTCCATCGACGGCTCCACCGGCAATATCTACGACGGCGCGATCCCCACGGTGGACGCCTCCATCGGCGGCGAGTTCGGCCGCGTCATGGGCTGGGCTGACAAGTACCGTCGTCTGGGCGTCCGCACCAACGCCGATAACCCGCATGACACCATGCAGGCGGTCAAGTTCGGCGCGGAGGGCATCGGCCTCTGCCGTACCGAGCATATGTTCTTTGAGGCGGACCGCATTCCCG
>CAKTJA010000113.1 GCA_934567115.1 uncultured Oscillospiraceae bacterium | reverse complement strand
AGTGTGGGCAGTGATGTATCGGTTGACTGCATCAGTGATTTTGGCGAGGTGACTGTCTACGGAAATACTGTCACAAGGGAAGAGGTTAAGGAGCGCGTAAAAGAAGCGGACATCATTATTGCGAACAAGGCGCCGCTTGATGAGGAGACATTGAAGGACGCACCGAAGGTAAAGCTGATCTGCGAATTTGCCACGGGCTTTGACAACTGTGATCTTGCTTATTGCAGTTCCAGAGGGATCAGGGTGGCAAATGTGCGGGATTATTGTACGGCGATGGTTGCCCAGCACACCTTTGCGATGGCACTGGCGCTGAGCGAGAAGCTGCCGCATTATGACAACTATGTCAAGTCCGGCGCATACAGCGCACAGGACAGGTTTTCCAACTTTGACATTCCGTTTTATGAGCTGGAAGGCAAGGTCTGGGGTATTGTCGGCATGGGCAATATTGGCAGGCGTGTCGCAAAAATTGCGGAGGCGTTTGGCTGTAAAGTGATCTTCTATTCCGTGACAGGGAAGAGTACCTGCACAGAATACCGGCAGGTGGATTTCGATACTCTGCTGGCGGAGAGCGATTTCCTTTCGCTGCATTGTCCGTTGAGTGAGCTGACGATGAACCTGATCGACGAGGCGGTATTGAAGAAGATGAAAAAGACGGCAATTCTGCTGAATGTGGCGAGAGGCAGAGTGGTGGATAACCGTGCGCTGTATCAGGCGCTGGTGGATGGTGAGATCGCGGCAGCAGGTCTTGATGTGGTGGAGTCAGAGCCTTTGGAGCTGTCAAATCCGCTTGCCGGCTTAAAGGACAGCAACCGGCTCATCATCACGCCGCATCTTGCATGGGCGAGCGTGGAGGCGCGGACAAGGTGCGTCTGGGAGGCTCATGAAAATATCGCGGCATTCCTGCGGGGAGAGAGCAGAAATGTCGTGAACCTTGACAAGATCAGGACATCCATAGTAAATTAATTGTATTTCAAATAGGAACATGCTGCCGGGTTCGTGTGGCAGTTCGGTAGAACAGGCGGCAGTAAAATAGAACGGAGAGAGTACATGATAGAAAAGATCAAGGAACTTTGCAAGAAATACGAAGAAATCATTATTTATCTGATTGTCGGAGTTATGACGACCATCGTTTCATGGGCGGCGGCATTTCTGGGCAAGCTGCTGCTGGATGTGGATGTCTCGTGGCAGAATACGCTGAATAATACGATCAGCTGGATGGTGGGTGTGCTCTTTGCCTATCCGCTGAACCGCAAATGGGTATTTAAAAGTAAAAATCCGAAGATACTCAAAGAGTTCCTCGGACTTGCTTCTTCCCGTGTCTCCACGCTGATCATGGATATTGTGATCATGTGGCTGACGGTAAATGTAATCGGTATGAATTACTGGATCGCAAAAATCTTCATTTCTTCCGTGATCGTTACGATTGCGAACTATGTGTTCAGTAAGCTCCTGATCTTTAAGAAGAAGGAAAATTAAAGCTGTCCGACAAGCTCCTCTACCAGAGCAGCGGAATGCTTCGCGGCAGCAGTCTCAAACTGGGGATAATCCATCTGGGCACTGTTGTCCGCCTTGTCGGAGATTGCGCGGATGATGACAAAAGGGATTCCATTCAGGAATGCACCGTGTGCGATGGAAGCGCCCTCCATCTCTGCGCAGTCGCCTTGATATTCCCGAATCAGCTTTTCCTTGATCTCGTTGCCGGAGATAAACTGGTCGCCGCTTACCACACGTCCGATGACAGCATGTACATCGGGGTTTACCTTCTCGCAGGCAGCCTTTGCCAGTGCAACGAGCTTCTCATCAGCAACGAACTCTCTTACCCCGATTTGGGGAACTTCACCGGGCTTATAACCGAAAATAGTGACATCCACATCATGGTGCAGGGCATCTCTTGAGATCAGAATATCACCGATGTCCAGAGAAACGTTCAGCGAACCGGCAACACCGGTGTTGATGATGTGGGTGACATCGAAGAGATCGACAAGAATCTGCGTGCAGAGTGCCGCGTTGACCTTACCGATGCCGCTTCTGACGATGACAACGGAGGCGCCGTTGAGCGTACCCTCGTAGAACTCCATCTTTGCCTTTTTGACAATTCTTGAGACAGTCATAGCTGCCTTTAATTCTTCCACTTCGAGCTCCATGGCTCCGATAATTCCGATTTTGCTCATTTCAGTCCTCTTTCCTTTATAACTCTTAATTTTTGGTATTTGCGGAGTCTGCATAATATATGACATGTAACAGTTGTGCGAAATGCGCATGACCACAAGCAGCGCACTCTGGAGCCGCCGGCACTTAGATGGCGTACTCTGACATCTTATGTGCCGTTGCGAGCGGAAGGTAGCGAAAGCGTGCCTGCGGTGGTCTGTGCATTTTGTGCAACGTCACTTTCGGAAACGCAAGTTTCGCAATTGCCTATGAATCCCTGTAGTGAAAGTGTAAATTAAAAAATACCGGATTGCAACCTAATCGCCTTAATCCGTTCATTTTCGACATAATCCGATAGTAATTAAATTCCGATGGCAACAAAAAAAGATCTGCCATGGTTAAGTTTTACCACAGCAGATCCCTTCTTATAAAATTATGATTACGCGTCCTTTTGTATCATCATCCTCACAATATAGCTTAAAGCCTTCACGGTACCTTCCACTCCCAACAGACTGCTATCGATCATAAGATTTTTGTAGGTCACATCCTCCATTGTCGTTCTGGTAAAGCGTTTATGATAAAACTCTCTGGCCCTGTCCACCTCAACAATCATTCTTTCAGCCTCTTCCTGCTCCATATGTAAAAGCTTTACACAATTTTCCAGTCTCTTTTCATAAGGTGCATAAATGTAAATGTTTAAATGGTTCGGCATATATTGCAGAATATAGTCTGAACATCTTCCCACGATAATGCACGATTCCTTCTCTGCCAGATTTAAAATTACCTGCTTTTGCGCCTGGAAAATCTGCTCCTGCATGTCTATGGTATCACGTCCAAGAGGAAACTTCATATTAAAATAGCGCTGCTTGTATTTTTCCTCCTCCTCACTTACCAGGGAAATCGGCAGACCCATATTTTTAGCTGCTGCCTCTACAATATCCCTGTCATAATACTCGATTCCCAAATCCTGAGCCAACAGTTTTGCAATGGGTCTTCCCATGCTTCCAAATTGTCTGGCGATTGTAATGACATACTTTTCCATTTTTGCCTCCCGTTCTACTGCCTTTGCAGCCCGATTATTATTTTTTACTCTCTTCCAACACCTTTTTCATTGCAGCAACAAATTTATGGTTCTGCTCCTCTGTGCCTATCGTCACCCGCGGTTTATCGAAGGTACCCCGGATCAGTACCCCCGCTTCCGCAAGCAGCTGCTCCGTTAATTTTCCTGCCGGTAAGCCACAATCGAAGGCAATAAAATTTGTGCTTGACGGATAGACATATACACCGAGCTTCTCAAGTTCTTCGGTAATATAGCTTCTTCCCTGAGAGACTCTCTTTAACGTCTGGTTTACAAACGCATCGTCATCCAATGCGGCTTCACCTGCTGCCAGAGCTGCCACACTGGGGGAACAGGGGTCCCAGATGGTCTTAAGCGCGGAAATCAGAGTCGAATTCGCCATCACATAACCTAACCGCAACCCCGCCATACCATAAATCTTGGAAAAGGTCTGCACCACGACCAGATTATTATCCTCGCGGATCTGATCTGCCATGCTGGCATCCTCTATGCCGGTAAAATGTATGTATGCCTCGTCCACCAGGAGCACCACATGCTCCGGTAAACGCCTCAGCAGGTCCATTGCTCTTTCTTTCCCGTAATAAACTCCTGTCGGATTATTAGGATTACATAAAATGATAAGCTTTGTCTTTGGAGTAACCGCAGATAGCAGCACCTCAAAATCCAGATCATAATTATTTTCAAGCGGAACCTCTACAGCAACCGCACCGCTTTTCTGGATCATATTTGTGTACGCCTGATAGGTCGGTACAGGCATAACCACTTCATCTCCCTTTTCCAGCAGAACATCTCCCAGCATACTGAGCGCTGCCGTTCCTCCATGTGTTAACAGAATCTGGTCTGAAGCCACACCGTATTTCTCGCACAGCTTATCCGCCACATGAAAGGATGTCATATCCATACTTCTTCGTCCGGCTTCTTTAGCCAGCGTAGATACTCCGTACTGGTTCTCATTAGCGGATAACTTCTCAACCTTCTCTCCACGGTAGATTTCCCTGGCTCTTGAAATAGGAATGCCTCCCATGACATAGCCTTTTTCCGTAGCGTATTTTCTGAGTATGCCTTCTTTCATCACATAATTCCTCCCGATATATTGCCATTTATGTAATTATTAAAGTTTTCAATTCCAATCGTTGTCATCCGTATGCAGGCTTCCCTTGTCATCCATGCGATATGACCTGTTACCTTGCAGTAAGGACTCTGCAGCAAAGCGGATGGTCTTGCCGCCGGTTCTTCACACATAACATCCAGACCGGCAGCGTATATTTTTCTCTCCATAAGCGCCTCTGCAAGATCCTCCTCGCAGATAAGTCCCCCTCTTGCCGTATTCAAGAGGATTACATTCGGTTTCATTTCCGCAATCGTCTTTTTATTAATCATTCCGGCTGTCTGATCTGTCAGCGGACAGTTCAGGGAAATAACATCCGATTCCCGGAATATTTCTTCTAACGGCACCTGCCGGATAAAGCTATATTTTGCCTCTTCTCTTTTGTGTCTTGCATATCCGAGTATTTCCATGCCGAACGCCTTTGCCATTCTGCCTACTTCATATCCGATACTACCCAGACCGATAATTCCCATTTTCTTTCCATAGAGCTCAATCTGGGTTGTCTCGGAATGCACATATAAATCTTTCCGGTTTCCGGCACTCTCCTTCAGCCAGTAGCTTCCCTTTAAATAATCGCTGTTTATACTGATTCCATTACAGATGTCAAGCAGAAGTGCCATTGTATACTGCGCAA
>CAKTJA010000112.1 GCA_934567115.1 uncultured Oscillospiraceae bacterium | reverse complement strand
GGGAGAGCCTGACGGTCTCCGCGCAGCTGGACGACGAGCCGACGGCGCCGGTCGCCGTGGGGCAGCCGATGGGAGAGCTTATCGTCGCCCTGAACGGGGAGGAGGTCGGCCGTGTGCCGCTTCTGTGCGGCGATACCGTTGCGGCGGCGGAGAAAAAGAACGGGTGGTTCGGGCGTCTGAGCGCCCTGCTTACCGAATGAAGGGAGGCGTCCGCTCTGGAGGAGCGTTTGCAAAAGCTGATCGCCTCGGCGGGGCTCTGCTCCCGCCGCACGGCGGAGGCGTGGATCGCGGCGGGGCGCGTGAGCGTCAACGGAGAGACGGCGGAGCTTGGACGCCGCGCGGATAGTGAAACGGACGACGTTCGCGTGGACGGCGTGCCGATCCGTCCGGTGGAACAAAAAAGATATCTGATGCTCAACAAGCCGCGCGGCTATGTGACGACCCTCAGCGACGAAAAGGGCCGTCCGACCGCGGCGGAGCTGGTCGCGGACTGCGGCGCGCGGGTCTATCCCGTCGGCCGGCTGGACCTTGACAGCGAGGGACTGCTGCTTTTTACCAACGACGGCGCGTGGATGCAGCGCATTCTGCACCCGAGCCATGAGATCGGGAAGACCTACCATGTGACGGTGGCGGGCGAGGTGGACAACGCCGCGTCCCGCCTTGCGGCGCTGCGCAGCATCGACGGCGAGCCGATCCGGGGCGCGGAGGTCGCGACCCTGTGGCGGCGGCGTGAAACGGCGGAGCTTTCCGTGGTCATCCACGAGGGAAAGAACCGGCAGATACGCCGCATGTGCGCCGCCGTGGGACTGCATGTCAAGCGGCTGCGCCGCGTGAAGGAGCATACGCTGTCGCTCGGCGGACTGCCGGAGGGAAAGTGGCGCGAGCTGACCGAGGAGGAGCTCCGTGCATTTGAGCAGGAGGGGTGAGGACAAGACCATGCCGAAAAATATCTTACATACAATAGAAAAAAACATGAGCGGGTTTTCCAAGGGGCAGAAGCTCATCGCCCGCTTTATTCTGGAGGATTACGACAAGGCCGCCTTTATGACGGCCAGCCGTCTGGGGAAGACCGTGCAGGTCAGCGAGTCCACGGTCGTCCGTTTTGCGACGCAGCTCGGCTACGACGGCTACCCCAGCATGCAGCGCGCATTGCAGGAGATGATCCGGGGCAAGCTGACGAGCCTTCAGCGCATCAAGGCGTCGGAGGGGGAGCTTGGCGGCAGTGACCTTGTGACCAACGTGCTCCAGCGCGATATGGAGAAGATCCGCATGGCGATGGACCAGACGGACGGCGCGGAGTTCAATCAGGTCGTGGATACGATCACGCGGGCCAAGCGCATCTACATCGTCGGCTTTCGCTCCTCGTCGTTTCTGGCGGGGTATCTCAACTTCTATTTCCGCCTGATCTTTGAAAACGTCGTTCTCGTTCAGGGCGGCGCGGCGGGGACCTTTGACCAGCTGTTCCGCGTCGGCGCGGGGGATGTTGTGATCGCCATATGCTTCCCGCGCTATTCCGAGCTTGTGATCAAAACCGTGCAGTACGCGAAGGACCGGGGAGCGACGGTCATCAGCGTCACCGACAGTGAGCTGTCGCCCATTTATCCGATGTCCGCCGGCGCGCTGCTCGTGCGCAACGAGATGATCTCCTTCGTCGATTCGCTCGCCGCGCCGATGAGCATGCTCAACGCGCTGATCCTTGCCGCCGCGCGCAAGGAGGGGGCGGACATCTCCGAGACCTTCAGCGAGCTTGAGCATGTGTGGGACCGCTTCGGCATTTTCGGGAAGGTCGAAGATGAGTAAGCGGCTTGCGGTCATCGGCGGCGGGGCCGCCGGGATGATGGCGGCGGTCTGCGCGGCGCGCCGGGGAGCGGCGGTCACGCTGCTCGAGCCGAACGAGCGTCTGGGGAAGAAGCTCAACATTACCGGCAAGGGGCGCTGCAACGTGACGAACGACGCCGCGTGTGAGGAGCTGCTTGCCAACGTTCCGCAGAACGGGAGGTTTCTCTACTCCGTTTTCTCCCGCTTCGACGGGCGGGACGCGTCCGCCTTTTTCGAGGGACTTGGCGTGCCGCTCAAGGTGGAGCGGGGAAGAAGGGTGTTCCCTGTTTCCGACCGCGCCTTCGATATCTCCGGCGCGCTGGAGCGGGAGCTTCGCGCGCTGCACGTCAGGATCGTGCGCGACCGCGCAGTCTGCGTGCTGACCGGGGAGGACGGCGCGGTCTGCGGCGTCAGAGGAGAGCGGGAGAGCTATGAGGCCGGGGCCGTTGTTCTGGCCACCGGCGGCGTGAGCTACCCCGCCACCGGCTCCACGGGGGACGGGCACCGCATGGCGCGGAGCCTTGGGCATACGGTCACGCCGCTTCGCGGCTCGCTCGTTCCGCTCCGCGCCGGCGGCTGTGCGGAGCTTCAGGGCCTGAGCCTACGCAACGTGTGGCTTACGGTGTTTGAAAACGGGAAAAAGCTCTACACGGATTTCGGCGAGCTGGTTTTCACGCACTTCGGCGTTTCCGGACCGCTGGTGCTGTCGGCCTCGTCGCACATGCGGCGCTTCGGCGAAAGGAGCTATCGGCTGGAGCTGGACTTGAAGCCCGCGCTTGAGGAGCCGCAGCTTGACAAAAGACTGCTCTCCGATTTTCAAAAGCACGCCAACAGCGATTTCTGCAACGCCCTCGGCGAGCTTCTGCCGCAGAAGCTGATCGGCGCGGCGGTGGAGCGCTCCGGCATCCCGCCGAGGCAGAAGGTGCACGACATAACGCGCGCGCAGCGCCAGTCGCTCTGCCGTCTGCTCAAGCACTGGAGCGTGGAGATCGACGGGGCCATGCCGGTCGAAAACGCGATCGTCACCTCCGGGGGCGTCAAGGTGAGCGAGATCGACCCGAAAACGATGGCGTCAAAGAAGGTGGAGGGGTTGTATTTTGCCGGCGAGCTGATCGACGTGGACGCGTACACCGGCGGCTTCAACCTTCAAATCGCGTGGGCGACCGGCAAGGCAGCCGGGGAGGCTGCGGCCGAAAGGCTTCAACGAGGATAGACGAAGATCATCTTACGATTTACGATTGCATGGAGGAAGAACGAAGAATATGTCCGAAAAGCACTACGCCGTCGCGGTGGACGGTCCCTCCGGTGCGGGGAAAAGCACTCTGGCAAGGGCGGCTGCCGCGAAGCTCGGCATTTTGTATGTGGATACCGGCGCGATCTACCGGACCATCGGCTGCGCGGCGGCGCGGCGCGGCCTTGACCCGCATGACGAAGCTGCGGTCGGCGCGATGCTGCCGGAGCTGAGCATTTCCATGACCTACGGTCCGGACGGCTTGCAGCACATGCTTCTGAACGGGGAGGATGTGACCGAAGAGATCCGCCGTCCCGAGATATCAATGTACGCCTCCGCCGTTTCCGCGCTTCCCGCCGTGCGGGCGTACCTGCTTGAGATGCAGCGGGATATGGCGAGGAAGCGCAGCGTTATCATGGACGGGCGGGACATCGGAACGGTCGTCCTGCCGGAGGCGGAGGTCAAGATATTCCTCACGGCATCGAGCGAGGTGCGCGCCCGCCGCCGCTGCGCGGAGCTTGAGCAGCGCGGCACGCCGAAGCCGTACGACGAGGTGCTTGCGGAGCTGAACGAGCGTGATTACAACGATTCGCACCGCGCCGTGGCGCCGCTTCGACCTGCTCCGGACGCGGTGATCGTCGATACCTCGGCGCTGGACTTCGAGCAGAGCGAGCGGGCGCTGCTGCGGGTCATTGAGGAGAGAATATGAATCGCTTTTACGTCGTCATACGGGCGATCGCAGGGCCGGTCGTGAGGCTGCTGTTTCCGTTTGATGTCGTCGGTCTTGAGAATCTGGCGGCGGGAGAGAAGCTGGTGCTCTGCGCCAATCACGCAAGCGGCTGGGACCCGGTGCTGCTGTGCGTCGCGCTGCCGGGGCGCTTCCGCATCCGCATCATGGCGAAAAAGCAGCTGATGGAGATCCCGGTGCTCGGCTGGATATTAAAGAAGCTGGGCGTTTTCGGCGTGGACCGTGGGCACTCGGACATGAACGCCGTGAAAACGGCGATCCGGGCCGTGCGCGACGGGGAGAATCTGCTGATCTTTCCGGAGGGAACGCGCGTTGCCCATGAGGGAGACGTGCGGCCCAAGGGCGGCGTGGTGATGATCGCCATGCGCACCGGCGCGTCGCTCGTTCCGGTGTACGCCGGCGGGAAGAAGCGGCTGTTCCGCCGCTCGCGGCTGGTCTTCGGAAGGCCGTATCAGCCGCAGACGCAGACGCAGACGCGCCACGGCACGGCGGAGGAGTATCAGCGGTATGCCGACGAGGTGATGCGCCGCGCTTACGCACTCGGCAGAGGCGAGCGGGAGGAGGACGCATGAGAGTCATTCTTGCAAAGACCGCCGGGTTCTGCTACGGCGTTGAGCGCGCGGTCGCGCTTGCGCACGAGACGGCGAGAGAGAGCGGCGGCGCGATGCTCGGCAGCGTGATCCACAATGCCGAGGTGGTCTCGCAGCTTGAGCGGGAGGGGCTGCGCCTGATCTCCTCTCCCGAAGAGGCGAGGGAGGGCGAGGCGGTGCTTCTCCGCTCGCACGGCGAACGGCGCGAGGTGATCGAGGCGCTGCTCTCGCACGGCGCGCGGATCGTCAGCGCGGTCTGCCCGAACGTGCAGAGGATCGAGCGGCTTGCGGCCGACGCGGAGCGCGAGGGGCGGCAGGTCGTCATCATCGGGGAGAAGGAGCATCCGGAGGTGGCGGGGATCGCCAGCCGGTGCGCCCGTCCGCTGATTTTCGGAGGACCGGAAGAGGTTGCAAAATGGGTTGAATCGGGGGAAAATGCCGCCGATTTGCCCATAACCGCGGTCGCGCAGACCACCTGCATTCGTGCGCTTTGGGAAAGTTGCGTGAAAATTCTAAAAAAAGAGTGTACAAATCTGAAAATTGATGATACAATATGCAATGCTACGCAAAAGCGTCAATCGGAGGCG
>CAKTJA010000111.1 GCA_934567115.1 uncultured Oscillospiraceae bacterium | reverse complement strand
CCGCATGCCCGTCCAGGCCGAGCAGAGACGAAAGCGCGGGAAGGATCAGCTTGAGCGAGATGAACGAAACGTCCACCGAGGCAAAATCCAGCTCGTCCGGGATCTGCTCACGCGTGAGATATCTGGCGTTCGTCCGCTCCATACACACGACGCGCGGGTCGCTCCGCAGGCCCCAGTCAAGCTGACCGTAGCCAACATCCACGGCATACACCTTCCTCGCGCCGTTTTGCAGCATGCAGTCGGTAAAGCCCCCGGTGGACGCGCCGATATCCGCGCAGACGCAGCCGTCAAGGCTGATGGGAAATTCCGTCATCGCCTTTTCCAGCTTCAGTCCGCCGCGGCTCACATATCGAAGCGTGTTCCCGCGCACCTCGATCTGCGCATCGGCGGAAACCGGCGCGCCCGCCTTGTCCATACGCTGTCCGTTTACAAACACAAGGCCGCTCATGATCGTCGCCTGTGCCTTTGTGCGCGTCTGCGCAAGACCGCGCTCGACCAGCGCGGCGTCCAGCCTCACTTTACTGCTCATGGCAAACCTCCTCCGCCGTGTGCGCAAGCGACGCGGCGTCCAATCCGCACTGCGCGCGCAGCTCATCCACGCTTCCCTGTTCCACAAAGCGCCGCCCGAGATTGCAGAGCACGACCCGCTGCGGCTCGTGCCCCTCCTCCGCGAGGATCGCCGCGATCCGCTGGCCGATGCATCCGACGCCGGAGCACTCCTCCGCCACAAGCAGCCGCTTTGTACCGCCGAACACACGCGACAGCTCTCCCCCTCGGAAGAGCGAGATGCGGTTGAGCTTCACAACGCGCGCCTCGATCCCCCGCTCATGCAGCAGCCGCGCCGCCTCGAGCACGTTGTTTATCATTGTGCCGTAGGCCGCGAGCGTGATATCCCCGCCCGCGCGCAGCTCCGGAAAGTCCTCCGCGCCGCTGTCCTCACGGTACGCCCCCTCGCCGCCGCGCGGGTAGCGGACGGCGACCGGGCCGTCCATCTCCAGCACGGCGCGCCGCAGCATGGTCCTCAGCTCCGCAAAGCTTGACGGGCAGAGCACCGTCATATTGGGGATCCCGGAAAGAAACACCGTATCCATCACGCCGTGGTGCGTTGCGCCGTCCGCGCCGACAAGTCCCGCACGATCGACCGCAAACACCGCATGCAGACTGCTCAGCGCAACGTCGTGCAGCAGCTGATCGTACGCGCGCTGAAGAAAGCTCGAATATACCGCAAACACGGGGACCGCGCCCTGCGCGGCAAGCCCCGCCGCCATCGCCGCCGCATGTCCTTCGGCGATCCCGACGTCAAAAAACCGATCCGGGAAGCGGCGGGCGAACGGCGTAAGCCCCGTCCCCTCCTCCATCGCGGCTGTGATGGCGCAGATGCGCCCGTCCTCCTCCGCAAGCTCGGTGAGCGCGCTGCCAAAAACGGACGAAAAGCTCTCCTTTGCCGGGGGGACCTCCCCCGTCTCCGCGTCGAACGGACCGACTCCGTGGAACTTCCACGGCTCGCGCTCCGCCGGGGCGTAGCCGTATCCCTTCCGCGTGCGCACGTGCACGAGCACGGGACGCTTCATCTCCTTCGCCCATTCCAGCGTATCCGTCAACCGCGTCAGATCGTGTCCGTCCACGGGGCCGAGGTAGGAAAAGCCCATATCCTCAAACATGGTGGCGTTCGGCAGCACCGCCTTCTTCAGCCCTGTCTTGATCGTATGATTAAAGCCGTACAGCGCGTGCCCAAGCTTTGTCTTTCCAAGCACGCTGTGGTACGCCTTTTTAAACGCATAATACTCCGGCTTCGTCCTCAGCCGGGAAAGATGCTCGCTCATTGCGCCGACGTTCCGGTCGATCGACATGCCGTTATCGTTGAGAATAACGATCAGCGCCTCGCCGGACGCGCCCGCGTTGTTCAGGCCCTCATAGGCAAGCCCTCCGGTCAGCGCGCCGTCGCCGATCAGCGCGATCACGTCATACTCCTGATGCAGCATCGTACGCGCACGCGCCATCCCGAGCGCCACGGAGACGCTGTTGGACGCATGGCCCGCGATAAACGCGTCGTGTACGCTCTCGTCCGGCTTCGGGAACCCGGAGATCCCACCGAGGCGGCGCAGCGTCGGAAACCGCTCCGCGCGTCCGGTCAGGATCTTATGGACATAGCACTGATGCCCCACGTCAAAAACAAGCCGGTCCCGCTCCGTGTCGAACACGCGGTGGATGGCAACGGTCAGCTCCACAACGCCGAGGTTGGAGGCGAGATGTCCGCCGGTGCGCGACACCTGCGCAACGAGAAACTCACGCAGCTCGCCGCACAGGGCCTGAAGCTGCGCCCCGTCAAGCGCCCTGACGTCGCGCGGCGAATGAATCTGTTCTATCAGCAAGGTCGTTCCCTCTATTCCGCTTTCTGGAAAAGCATCCGATATTTTTGTAATTATACCGCATTATTCCGAAATATACAAGCTATACATGCAAATATTCATCGCATTTTTCGGTGAGCGTCCTTGAGCGTCCGCTCTCTTCCATATAAAAGCGGCGGGACCCGCAGTCTTGCCCCGCAGATCCCGCCGCATACATTTCATCTTCTATACGCCGCGCGTCTCCATGGCGCGTGAAAGCTCCGTAAGAAAAGCGGCCCCGTCAAAGACGTCGAGCGCGGCGACCGCTTCCTCCGTCAGCCGCTCGATCTCGCTCGCGCAGCCGTCCGGCCCGAGCAGGTCGGCAAAGGTCGTCTTCCGCTCCGCGCGGTCCGAGCCGACCGGCTTACCGAAGGTCTTCTCATCGCCGATCACGTCAAGCAGGTCGTCCCTGATCTGGAACGCAAGGCCGAACGCATCCGCATAGCGGGCGGCGGCGTCCTCCTGTTCACGCGTACCGCCGGCTGCGGCGACCCCCATCAGGCAGGCCGCGCGGATCAGCGCGCTCGTTTTACGCAGATGTATCTCCAGCAGCTCATCGCGTCCGATCCCGCGTCCCTCCCACTCGAGGTCGATCTGCTGACCGCCGCAGATCCCGGCGTGTCCCGCGGCGGACGCCAGTATCCCCGCGCAGCGCGTCAGCCGCTCCGGCGGGAGCTTTGCCCCCAGAACCGTTTCAAACGCGAGGGCCTGAAGCGCGTCGCCGGCAAGCAACGCCGTGTATTCGCCGAACACCTTATGGTTCGCGGGCTTCCCGCGCCGCAGATCGTCGTCGTCCATGCACGGCAGGTCGTCGTGGATCAGCGAGTAGGTATGCAGCATCTCCACGCCGCAGGCGACCGGAAGAGCCGCGTCCGGATCGCCGCCGCAGAGACGGCAGAACTCAAGCGTCAGGATGGGGCGCAGCCTTTTCCCCCCTGCCGTCAGGCTGTACCGCATCGACTCAAGCAGCTTGCGGTACGGCACGGCGGACTGCGCCGGCGCATTGGCAAGGTACTCCTCGATCTTCGAGCGGTACTGCTCCGCCCGGATGGTATAAAGCTCACGGTCCATGCTCATTCCTCCGACGCAAAGGGCGCCTCGACCGGCTCCCCGTCCACGCCCTTACTCAGCCGAACGACCTTCTGCTCCGCCTCGTCGAGCAGCTTCCCGCAGGAGGAAACGAGCCGGGTCCCCTCCTCAAACAGCTTGAGCGAGTCCGCAAGCTTTGCGTCGCCCTTTTCCAGCAGCGCCACGATCTCCTCCAGACGCGCGATATTTTCTTCAAAGCTCTTCGCCATATCCGTTCTCCTCTGTTGTTTTGTTTACCGTGCACACAAAGCCGCCCTGCCCCAGCGTCACGCCGACCGTGTCGCCGACGGCAAGCTCCCGCGCGCTGCGGACCACCGCGCCGTCTTCGTTTCGCACCACCGCGTAGCCCCGCGCGAGCACACGCAGCGGGCTCATCGCGTCGAGCGCCGCGCAAAGCGCCGAGAAGCGGCTGCGCCGCTGCGCCGTCGATCTCTCCGCAAGCGCGGCAAGGTTCCTCTGCGTATAGTCGAGCAGCATACGCTTGTCGGCGATAAACGCCATCGGGTCCCGCAGCACCCGCTTCCCCTCCGCCGCCGACAGCCGCTCGCGCAGCGCCGTGAGGCGCGCCGTCTCCGTCTTCTCCATCCGCGCGCGCACCACGCCGAGACGGGCGCGCACGTCGCTCTGATCCGGTACGGCGATCTCCGCCGCGTTGGACGGCGTGGACGCACGCACATCCGCCACGAAATCGGCGATGGTCACATCTGGCTCGTGCCCGACGGCGGAGATCACCGGAATTTCCGAAGCGTAGATCGCCCGGGCAACGCGCTCGTCGTTGAACGCCCAGAGGTCCTCGATCGAGCCGCCGCCGCGTCCCACGATGATAAGCTCCGCCACCGCATGCTCGTTGGCGTAGCGCAGCGCGCCGGCGATCTCCGCCGGGGCCTCCGCCCCCTGCACGCGCACACCGAGCAGCTTCACCTTCGTCAGCGGCCAGCGCGCGCGGAGAATGCGGATCATGTCATGCACCGCCGCGCCGGCCGGCGAGGTGATGATGGCGATCGTCCCCGGGTACTTCGGCAGCGGCTTTTTGTGCGCGCTTTCAAACAGCCCCTCCTGCCACAGCTTCTGCTTGAGCTGCTCGAACGCGACGTGCAGATCGCCCACGCCGTCCGCCGTCAGCTCCGTGCAGTAGAGCTGGTACGCGCCGTCCCTCGGGAACACGCTGATGCGCCCGAAGGCGATGACCTTCATTCCGCTCTCCGGCCGGAAGCGAAGGTGCGACGCGGCGCCGCGGAACATCACGCAGCGCATCGCCCCCTCCGCGTCCTTGAGCGTAAAATAATGGTGCCCGGAGGGGTAGAGCTTGTAGTTCGATATCTCGCCGCGCACATAGATCTCCTGAAGCTGCGGCGTCCGGTCGAGCAGGGCCTTGATAAACTCATTCGCCTCGCTGACGGAAAAAATCATCTGCTGTTCCATCGTTTCTCCTGTAAAGTAGTATCACTTTTCAATCGTTGTAACACAAAGCAGAGCGTTGGAACCACGCTCTGCTTTGCAACTATTCCGCG